>CAVXOO010000147.1:0-8043 GCA_963762945.1 uncultured Acidobacteriaceae bacterium
GCCCAGCAGTCCTTTGGCCTCGGCGGAGGGGGTTCTGCCCAGGCCCACGGTCACGTTGATCCACGACATGCTGCCGTTGTCCTGCGGCAAGGCAATCACGGAGTTGCCGTCGTTGTCGGTGACGATGTAGGCGCCGTCCCGCAACGTAATCTGCACACCCGTGGCCAGGAACACCGATTTGCCCGCGGCGAGAGTCGTCAGCTTGTGATTGACGTAAAGCCGGTTCGGCTCCACGTTGACCTCAACGACCGATGAGCCCATCTGGACGGCGATGCCCTTATTGACGGCCGCCTGGGGCCAGGTGGGCGCGCCCGAAGCCTGCCGCGTGTGCAGAGTGAACCCCGGCGCCTCGACCATCACAAAGTCGCCGGAGGCCTGGAAGTCGTAGTAAAGCCCATCGAAGGTGGTGATGTGGGTGTCGCCTACGCTGGTCGCGTCCGCGCAAGTAGGTGTGCCAGATGGCGCAGGCAGGAATTGTGCCCAAAGCAGCGCCGGCATGGGGGCCGTTCCTCCCGGAGCTCCAGGAGGCGAGGTGTTCAGATCGAGGTTGTTCGACTCGCCCGTGAAGCTTTGCAAATCGCAGCCTGGGCCGCTTGTCCCGCTGCTGATAATCGCGTTACGCACATGGACGGATGCGGTGTTGTTGAGGATAGCCTCGCTGCCTCCGCCGTCGCCGAAGATATTGAACTCAGTTTCCATCCACACGGTGTTCAGATCGGTGAATAGATTGCTGCCGTTCGCCTTGAGTGGTGTAGCACCCTCCCACACGGTTACGGAATCCGAGGTGACGCTCCCATTGGCGGCATCGGCAGTCAACTTGAATTGAGCCAGAGAAGAGATCGGCTCCGTCGGCGGCGCCACGCTGCCGATCGCGTTGGCTACGCAATACACGGGGCCCGTCGAGGAGAACTGGAAGGGACACCACTCGCCGGATACGACGCCGCCACTAGCATTGCACACCGCCGTCGATGCCGCGGGGGATGGACAAGTCGAGCCAGCCGGACCGTATTCTTCCAGCCAATACTGGATAAATCCGCTTCCGGTGCATCCGGTGCAGTTCTGGTCCTGGGCATAGACAAACTGCTCCCACCCCACGCAGGTGCTCGGGCTCGGGGAGCTCAAACACAACGCGGTGTTCGCGAAAGGCTTGGTGTTCAGTTGCAGAGTGAATGCGTTGGAAGGCTGGCCCGTGCACGACGGAGCCACCGGGCAGACTTGGCCGGGGCATTGGACATTGCATTCGCTGGTCGCGTTCGAGCTGTCGAACGATCCCTCGGCCTCGGTGATGGGGCCGGTGCTGCCAGCGATGGGGCCATTGCCAACCGCAGAAAAATCGATGCGCGACGAGCCTCCTACCTGCTCCGTGCGCACGTTGCCGGGTCGCCGCGGCAGATAGAGTTTATGCGGCGGCTCCTTGCAGGGAATTTCCTTCCATTCGGCGTCGGGGAAGTTCGCTGTGAAGCACCCCTCCTTCTTCGTCGGGACCTTCAGAATCCGTCTGCGCCAGCTCTCCATCTCTACGGCGTTCGGAATCGGCCTGGCTTCGTTGATCGCCTGGCTATTTATCATCTCCGGCGCTCGTGTTACTTCGGGCGCTGGCTTCATCTCCTGCGCAGGTTCCTGTGGAGGCGTGCCGGCTCCTGCCGCCTGGGCAATCGCGGACGGCGATAGGCCGAACGTTACGACCGCGAGCACCGCGCCGAAGGGCACCGCCCTGCGCGACACGACACACCACAACTCAAAAGATTCCCTGATTGACCTGAACATACAACCTCCGTGGGGGCGACTTGTCTGGTGGTTTGGTCGATGGGAAAAGGCGGAATCTGCACCTGCGCAGACGGCCTGCCCCTCCGTGTTCGAAGGGGGCGACCAATGGATGACTACTGCGTATAGTGTTCTGAGTTAGAGGTTCGTATCACCGGAATAGTCATCCCGCGCTCTACGATTTACGTAAACTGGCTGCGGAAGACGGCTTTGATGTGCTCCAGCCGCTTTTCGAGCGCCTCGGTCTCTTCCGCAAGCCCTAACCGCCGGGCCAGCCCGATGGCGTCGTAGTAGCACTCCTTGGCGTCGCTGTAGCAGCCAGCAGCGCCGCTCGAAGAATGCGCCTCGTACATCTCGTCGTAGTACTTTTCGCCCATCGCCTTCAGATGCTCGAGTTGCGCCACCTGCGCTGCGCGTTCTCTCTCGGCGGTCATCTGTTTTCTATTTTTGGAGCCGCGGCCTGGTTGACCGAACGCACCGCCGGGAAGTAGCCAGTGCGGGTGCGCACGGTAAGCTTGCCCGCGCCTTTGGCCTCGGCCGTCACCTCAACCTTGCGGAATCCCGTCACCGAGGCGGGATTGGTGGAGCGATAGCCGATGGTGTACTGGCTGCGAATGTCGCGCGCCACCTCGGCTGCGATCTGATCGACTTCTTCGACGGATTTAGGGAAGAATGCCACGCCGCCGGTCTCTTTGGAGAGCAGTTCAAGCGCGCTGTGAGCGTGACGCACCTCCTGGCGGGTCATTTCGTCACCGAAAAGCAAACCGATGGTGTAGATGACCGGTCCCGAAAGCTGCTGCACGCGGCGAATGGTCTGCTCCAGATCGAAAGTCGATGCGTTGTCGTCGCCGTCCGTGACGATCACCAGCACCTGTTTGGGCCGCTTGGCTTCGGCGGCCAGCTTATCGGCCGAGGCCACCACCGCATCGTAGAGCGCGGTGCCGCCGCGGGAATCGATATGCGAAAGCCCGTCGCGGAGCTTATTGATGTCGGAGGTCAGCTCGCAGTCGATGAAGCCCTCGTCGGAGAAGTTGACCACAAACGCTTCGTCCTGGGGATTCGAGGCCAGAACCAGATCGAGAGCCGCCTTGTTGACGGATGGCCGCTTGCGATACATGGAGCCTGAGTTGTCGACCACGAGGCCAATCGATACCGGCAGATCGGTGTGCTGAAAGCTGATGATCTTCTGTTTGACGCCTTCTTCGTAAACCTGAAAATCGTCTCGGGTCAGGGTCTCAACCAACTGGCTGCCGCTGAGCACGGTCGCGTTCAGCACCACCTCTTCGACGTTGGTGTGGAACAGGTAGCCCTCGCCCTTTTTCTCCGCGGCGCCAGCGGGCGGCGCGGCAGGCACGGTATCGGGCGAGCGCACCGGATCGGTATCCTGCGTCAGCGCCGGCGACTTTGACGCGGCGGCCGGCGCGGCAGCCTGCTGGGCGTGCAGCAGAAGCCCCGATGCGAGGAGAATTGCGGCAAAAACCGCGTTATTGCAGTGGCGCATAGTACCCGGTGCGAGCATAAACGGTGAGCGGAGGCAGTCCCGGTGGAGGATTCACCTTCACTTTCACTTTACGCCACTTGCCATCGCGGACCACGTTCCCAGGCTTGTAGCCGATCACGTACTGGTTGCGCAGCTCGGTGGAGATCTTCTCGGCGATGTCGCTCATCTCGTCCACGTCGTTGACGCGGAACATGCGCCCGCCGGTGGCGGTGCTCACGTCGTCGAGCAGTTGCGGGCCGGTGCGCTCCTCGGGCGTGGGCGCGTAGGGGTCGAAGATCCCGATCGAGTAAATCTCCACATCGGCCTCGCGCACCGCGGCGCGCACCTGGCCTTCGGTATACCGCGACCGGTTGTCGCCGCCGTCAGAGACCACCAGCAGCGCCTTGCGCTCGTGGTGGGCGTCTTTCATCTTGGCCAGGCCGTAGTAGATGGCGTCCAGCAGCGCAGTGCGGCGCTCGGCGTGCACCGTGGCCAGCCGCGCCTGAATCTTGTCCACGGAGCTGGTGAAGTCCTCAATCAGTTCCGGCCGGTCGTTGAAACCGATGACGAAGAACTCGTCCTCCGGGTTGGCGGTCTTGATGAACTGCAAAATGGACTCCCGGGCGCGGATCAGCTTGGAACTCATCGAGCCCGAGAGATCGAAGATAATGCCGATCGAAACCGGCGCGTCTTCGCTGGCAAAACTCGATATCTTTTGCTCGCCGTTATTCTCGTAGACCTGGAAGTCCTCTTTTTCCAGGCCCGTCACCAGGCGGTTCAGCGGATCGGTGACGGTGACGGGAACCAGCACCAAGTCCACGTTCATGCGGATAAACGAGCCGGGATGAATGCGCATCGCGGCCGGGCCGGATTCCGGGCCTGCTTCAGCGCCTTTGGGCTCGGTCGTGGGCGCGGAGGTATTGCTCGGCGGCTCCACGTGGACTTTATTGAGCTGGTCTTCCTGGGCCCCGGTCCGCGCCAGGCACAAAACCGCAAGCAGGGCACAGAAACCCACGCGGCTGCAAACCCAGGTCAGGTTGCCGCCCAAAATGTGGCTCGCGCGCTCTCGGGGAAATGTCATCATGCGGCGCCAAGGAGTTCGAACGCGATAGTACCACGCTTCTTGCATCTCCGGCACGAGGAGCGCGTCCAACCACTCACCCCCGCCCCGGCATCGGCGGCTTCGAGCTGGTTCGGCCCGCATGGGTCCTGCCTCAACCTCCACAACCAAGCCTCCACAAACCCCTCCAGATCGCTGCGATACAATCAAGCCTGAACGCCCCGCAATTCGACCGCCGGCAACGGCAAGACGGGGCGCAAATTCCACTTTTTCAACGGCGGAGCACGACCTTCCACATGGCTCGCATCTATCCTTTTCGCGCCTGGCGCTACAACCCCACCGCGGTCCAGCTGGACGACGTGGTCACCCAGCCTTACGACAAAATCTCCCCGGCCATGCAGCAGGCCTATTACCAGCGTAGCCCCTACAACCTGGTTCGCATCATCCTGGGTCTGCCCGAGTTATTTGACGCAGAGAGGGGTGAAAACGTCTATACGCGGGCGGCGAGAGACTTTCGCGCCTGGCGCGAGCAGGGTGTGCTCAAGCGGGAACAGGACCCGTGCATCTTTGCCTACGCGCAACGCTTCCGGGCTCCCGGAACCGGCGATGTCAAGGAACGGCGGGGCTTTATCGCGCTCGGCAAACTGCACGATTACGCGGAAAATGTGGTCTTCCGGCACGAGCAGACGCTTTCCAAGCCCAAGAGCGACCGGCTGAACCTGCTGAAGGCCACGCAGGCGCACTTCGGGCAGATTTTCATGCTCTACTCCGACCCCTTGGCAAGCGCGGAGAAGATCCTCTACGACGGCAACGGAACCGCCGACGCCGAAGTGACCGATGAGTACGGCGTGCTGCACCGGCTGTGGCGCGTGAACAATCCCTCGGCTATTCGCCTGCTCACCACGGCCATGGCCGACAAAAAACTCATTATTGCCGATGGCCACCATCGCTACGAAACGGCGCTCAACTACGCCCGGGAGCACGCGCACAACGCGGCGGCGCAGTCGGAGCTGAGCGCAACCGGCCTGCCGCAGCCTCCCTACCCTGAAGCGGCCGTGATGATGACCTTTGTCAACATGGATTCCGACGGCTTGGTCATTCTGCCCACGCATCGCGTGGTACACAGTCTTGCGAGTTTCGATCCCGCCGCATTTCGCGCGAAAGCCGAAGAGTTTTTCACGGTAGAAACCCTCGCGCCGGGCGACGCTGACAGCTATCTCAGCAGCCTGAAAAGCCAGAGCGGCACGGCGTTTGTGGCCGTCACGCGCGGCGGAGACTTTTTGCTGCGCTCGAGGCCCGAGGCCATGGCCAATGCCCTCGCCCATGTGCCCGAGCGGCAGCGGCAACTCGATCTCACCGCGTTGCACACCATCGTTCTCGACCGCCTGTTGGGCCTGGACGCCGAAAAGGTGCGCGAGCAGACCAATCTCCGCTACCTGCGCGATGCGAGCGAAGCCGTGGAGCAAGTACGCAAGGGCGAGGCCGATGTGGCCTTCCTGACCAATCCCGTGACCATGGAGCAACTGCGCGAGGTGGCGTTTGCGGGCGAGGTGATGCCGCAGAAATCCACTGACTTCTTCCCCAAGCTGCTGAGCGGCTTGACGATTTATGCATTGGAGTAAGGCCAACGGCCGGGAGGCAACCGAACCCGGCACGGAATTCTTCTCTGGGCCGCGCACGACGAGCGGAAAGAGGCTGGAACTCTCTTCTCGCCGCGGTTTGTCCGGAGCGATTGCTGTTCTTCCTCTCTCTTTTCGCTTTCATCCCTGCCCTTGCCCAGGCGCCGCCCGCGCCGCCTGCTCCGTCCGCTCCTGCACCGACCCGCTTCGTGGTGGTGCTCGATGCCGCCCACGGCGGCGACGATCCCGGCGCGAAGTTCGGCAATCAGGTGGAAAAAGACCTGACTCTATCGCTCAGCGTACGACTGCGCTCGCTGCTTACGGCGCGCGGCATCGCCGTGGTGACCACGCGCGAGTCGGACACTGCCGTCGATGCGGTTCGCCGCGCTGAGATTGCCAACCGCACCCACGCCGCGGCCTGTCTCATTCTGCATGCCTCTCCAGCAAGCGCCGGAAAGGTTCCCACCGTGCACCTGTTTCTCTCTTCCCTTCCCGCCGCCAGGGATGCGCGCCTGACACCGTGGCGAACCGCGCAATCGGCGTGGATCGAGCGCAGCATCTCGCTGGCCGGCGTACTCAATTCCGCGCTCACGCAAGCGGGCATCACGGTGACGCTGGGCCGCACGCCGCTCGCCGCCATCGACAGCATGACCTGCCCCGCCGTCGCGGTCGAGATTGCGCCCCAGATCCAAACTGGCCCGGACGATGCCGGGTTCGCGGCCAAGGTGGCCGAAGCGCTGACCGCGGCCTTGGTGGAGTGGCGCGCCGACGGAGCACAACTCACTGGAGGGCGACAGCCGTGATTCCTCGCCACCAAACCGTGCTGTTCGCGATCCTGCTCGTGGCCTCGGTCGTCATGGGCGTAGTCCTGTGGAACCAGTTGCGGCGCGCGCATGAGCGGCTGCTCCGCGGCGAAGTGGACGCACCGACCAGGGCGCCGCTGGTGGCTCCGGCGGAGCAGGCGACATTGATGGTGGCCAACGACCAGGACAACTCCGTCGCGCCCCGCACTCTTACCCTACCCTTGCCAGAGAACTCCGAGGCGCGGGCGCGCGCGGTGCTGGGCAAACTCTTCGACCTCGATGCCGCGCCCGACTCGACGCATCCCGTTCCCGGCGGCGCAGCCTCCATCGCGCAGGTGTTTCTGGTGCCCATCACCGGCCCCGCTGCAAAGACATCGGCCGCATCTCCGCAGTTGGCAGTGGTAAACCTGACTGGCGCATTTGCCGCCGGCCACCCCTCGGGCATCGAGACCGAAACGCTCACCATTCGTTCCATCTGCGCCACGCTCGGCGCCAACCTGCCGCATGTTACCGAGGTGCGATTTCTTGTCGATGGCCAGCCCCGCGCGACACTGGCCGGCCACGCGGATTTGACCCGCACCTACCTTGCCGCCAGTGCGGCGCCCACTGGGGGAACTCAACCGTGATGACGAACGCAAGCGCAACCACAACGCCCACCATCGGCGTCTTCGATTCCGGATTCGGCGGACTGACGGTGCTGCGCGCGCTCATCGAGCGGATGCCGCGCGCGCGTTATGCGTTTCTTGGCGACACGGCGCGGCTGCCCTACGGCTCCAAGTCGCGGCGCACCATTGCGCGCTACGCAACCGAGAGCGCGCAGTTCCTGGTGCGCGAGCAGGGCGCGGAGTTCCTGGTAATCGCCTGCAACACCGCCAGTGCGCTGGCTCTTGACGCCATTCAGGATGCGGTACCAGTTCCGGTGCTGGGCGTGATCGAGCCTGGAGCCGTCGCCGCACGGCAGGCTTCAAATACTGGCGACGTGCTGGTGATCGCCACCGAAGCCACCGTGCAAAGCCATGCCTACGCGGCCGCGTGCGAGGCGCGTGGATTGCGGGCGATCGAGAAGGCTTGCCCGCTGCTGGTGCCGCTGGTCGAAGAAGGATGGACCAACCACCCCGTGACCGCCGATGTGATCGACGTTTATTTGGGTGAACTCCGCGCCGAGGCCGCGGAAAAGGGGATGAGACAGGACGTATTGGTCCTCGGTTGCACGCACTATCCGCTGCTGCGCCCACTGATCGAGCGCGCGGTGCGCCCCGGCGTCAAGGTGATCGATTCAGCAGAAGCCGCGGCGCAGGCTGCGGTCGAGCTTATCAA
>CAVXOO010000148.1:0-11681 GCA_963762945.1 uncultured Acidobacteriaceae bacterium
GCGGACTTTGGTGTGGAACTGATTTCGACGGGCGGGACGGCCAAGGCGCTGCGTTCTGCGGGGCTCGCCGTCAAAGACATTAGCGATCTGACAGGTTTTCCCGAGATGCTCGACGGCCGCGTGAAAACCCTGCATCCCCGCGTGCATGGCGGCCTGCTTTACATCCGCGGCAATGCCGAACACGAGGCGGCCGTTGCGGCGCACGGCATCGAGCCCATCGACATGGTGGTGGTCAATCTCTACGCCTTCGAGAAGACCGCGGCAAAACCCGGCGTCGCCTTCGGGCACTTGATCGAAAACATCGACATCGGCGGCCCGTCGATGGTGCGCTCCGCCGCCAAAAATTTTGAAACGTCGCGATCGTGACGCGGGTGGTGGATTACCCCGCGCTGACCGAAGAATTGCAGGCCAATGGCGGGGCACTAACGCGCGCAACTCGTTGGCGTCTAGCGAAACAAGCCTTCGCGCTCACCGCCGCATACGACTCCACAATTGCCGGTGCGCTCGAAAAGATTGCAGATGCGCCCGCGCCCGAAGCTCCCGCGGCATTTGACGATGCTGCGCTGCCCGAGACGCTGCGCATCAATATGCCGCAAGCGCAGTCGCTGCGCTACGGCGAAAATCCCCACCAGCGCGCGGCGCTTTATAGCGATGGCACAGGCCTCGGCGTAGCCGGCTCCATGCAATGGCAGGGAAAAGAATTGAGCTTCAACAATCTCGTCGATCTCGACGCCTGCTGGGAACTGGTGCAGGAATTCGACGAGCCGGCCTGCATTATCGTCAAGCACACCAATCCCTGCGGCGCGGCCACGGGCGCGACAATTCTCGAAGCCTACAAGAAGGCTCTCGAATGCGATCCGGTCTCGGCCTTTGGCGGCGTCATCGGCATCAATCGCGAGGTGGACGGGGCAGCCGCGGAAGAGATCGCGAAACTCTTCGTCGAAGCTATCGCCGCGCCGGCGTTTTCCGCCGATGCCCGAGAGCGTTTCGCGGCCAGGAAAAACCTGCGCCTGGTGGAATTGAAACCGTCTCCAGCTCGTCCCGTCGTCAAGCAGGTGTCAGGAGGGATGCTCCTGCAGGACGCAGACACCGGCAGCATCACGGAGTCGGAATTGAAGGTGGTCACGTGGCGTCCGCCTTCGGTCGAGGAGTTGCGCAGTCTGCTTTTTGCCTGGCGGGTATGCAAGCACGTGAAGTCGAACGCGATTGTTTACGCGCGCGACGGCCAAACGCTGGGCGTGGGCGCGGGGCAGATGAGCCGAGTGGACGCAGCAAAATTCGGCGCCATGAAGGCCGTGCTGCCGCTACAGGGTTCGGTCGCGGCGTCGGACGCCTTTTTCCCTTTCCCAGACGGTCTCGAAGCAGTGGCCGCGGCCGGCGCGACCGCAGTCATCCAGCCCGGCGGCTCGGTCCGCGACGAAGAAGTAATTGCAGCGGCCGACAAACTGGGCATGGCCATGGTGTTTACGGGAATCCGGCACTTCCGGCACTGAGAAGAGAAGAAATCAATGAGAAGATCTCTCAAGCCGCCTGCGCAGCCTCCCGTCGAATGATCGTGCTTTTGATTTTCTTGCCGGCCTTCTGCTCGGCAAGACGCAGCTCATAGAGTTTCTGCAGATTGAGCCACATCTCCGCCGAGGTGCCGAGCCATTGGCTCAGGCGCAGGGCCGTATCGGCGGTCAAGGCTCGCTGCCCCTTCAAAAGCTGATAAATTCGATTGGCCGGAACGTGCAAGACTTCGGCCACTTCGGGCACACTCATGTCCAAAGCGTCAAGCTCGTCAGCCAGAAATCTGCCGGGATGGATGGGATCGCGCGCCATAGCCGTTTCCTCACGAATGGTAATCGCAAATCTCGATGTTGAATGGCTGGTCGTGTCCCTCAGGCCACTCAAAACATACACGCCATTGCCGGTTGATGCGAATGCTGAACTGCCCACTTCGGTCGCCGCCCAATGCCTCAAAGCGATTGCTGGGCAGCAGCACCAGGTCGATTCGGCTGAGGGCTGTCTCCAGAAGATCCAGCCGCCGCTCCGCCTGTTCCTTGAACGCCTGGAACTCTTTGACTCGCTCGCCTGAGGCAAATCGCTCCGTACGCCTGTCCCGATACTTCGGCGGAGCGGCCGACTTTTCCAACCGGGCCATTCGCAACTATGGCAAAAATGACGCACCGCGTCAAGCTAGTAGCGCAAAGCCAAGGCCTGGCTATGGTCTTTACGGGAATCCGGCACTTCAGGCACTGATCGGTTTTGCTTCACTGTGGCCCGCGTTGAAGGTCTGCGCATGACCGAAAAGGGCATGAACGGCGGTAAATCGCCGGAAAATCGCCCATTCCGCCTCGCGCATGCGACTAATGCCGCGTAGAATCGTCTGTAGTAACAGGCAGAGCCTTCAGGATGGCTTTCTGCACCGCGCTAAGGCTCTTGATCGCCGGCCGAGTTCCCTGCATGATGAGAAAAATGACTCCATTTCCGACCTTCGGGCGCAATATTGCCCCCGCGCTTTTGCTTTTGCTTCCCACCGCACTGGTGTGCGCGCAAAACGCGCCCCAAAACGCGCCCTCGCCCACGGCTCCCGCGAGTCCGGCGAAGACCGTGCAGGTGCAGCCTGCCTCTCTGCCGGAACAGGCCGCTCCCGCAAAGACGCCTGGGGCAGAACCAACTCCCAAGCCGGCGAGCCAGGCGCCAACCGCGTCCGAGCCTGATCGCGCCAAGGCGTACTACCACTTGGCGCTTGCCGCCGTGTACGAGGATGACGCCATCTCCGACGGCCGCACCGACGAGGTGAACAAGGCCATCGAGGAGTACAAGCTGGCGCTCGATGCCGATCCCGACTCGGCGCAACTGGCCGACGATCTGGCCGATCTCTACTTCCGCGTGGGCCGCGTGCGCGATGCCGAAAGCACGGCCCGCATGCTCCTCAAGAACGCGCCCGACGACATTGATGCGCACAAGTTGCTGGGCCGGATTTATCTGCGCCAACTGGGCGAAGGCGAGAACAGCACCGCGGCAGCGGCGGTGCCCAGCAACGTGCTGGACCAGGCCATTGCCGAGTTCCAGAAGATTGTGGCCCTGCAGCCGAATAGCGTGGAAGACCACATGGTGCTGGGGCAGCTTTACACCGTAAAGCACCAGGCCGACAAAGCCGAAACGGAGTTCAAGACCGCGCAGGCCATCGAGCCCGAGTCGGAAGAGGTGGTGCTGAACCTGGCCCGGCTCTATGCCGAAAGCGGCGACATGCAGCATGCGGTGAAGGCCATTGAATCCGTTCCCGTGGACGGCCGCACGCCAAAGATGGAGTTCACGCTGGGCGCGATGTACGACCAGATGAAGCAGCCCAAGGATGCCATCGCGGCGTATCAACGCGCCAAAGATCTAGAGCCGGGCGATCTGCAGACCGTGGACGCGCTGGCGCAGGCGCTGCTTAACGACGACCAGCTCGACCTTGCGCTGAAGCAGTACCAGGAGCTTGCCGAAGCCAATCCCGACGACGCCGAGCCGCTGATTCATGTGGCCGAGATCGAGCGCCGCCAGGGCAAATACGAAGATGCGCTGACCGTCATCCGCAAGGCGCGCAAGATCGATCCCAAGTCGCTGGAAGCGGGATTCAACGAAGGCCTGCTGCTCGACATTCTCGGCCGGCTCGACGACGCCATCCAAACCTACCAGGAGATGGTCGATGCCACCTCCCACGCCAACGGCGCCTATACGGATGAGGAGAAGAACAACCGCAGCATCTTCCTGGAACGGCTGGGAACGGTGTCGATGGAGGAGAACAAGATCGATCAGGCAGTTGCCGCCTACCAAAAGATGATCGACCTGGGCGGCAGCATTGCCGTGCGCGGCTATCAGGGCCAGGTGGACGCGTATCGCAACGCGCACCAGTTCGCGAAAGCGCTCGACGCAGCCAGGCAGGCCGTAGCCGCCAATCCCAAAGACAGCGACCTGAAACTGATGCTTGCAGGAGAGATCTCCGACCAGGGCCATCCCGACGAGGGACTGGCGATGGCCAAGGGTTTGCTCGACGGCGCCACGCCCGATGAGCAGCGCGGCATCTGGTTCGCAATCGGGCAGATGGACGTGCGCCTGCGCCGCTGGAAGGACGCCGAAGAGGCATTCGACAAGGGCGATCCGCTGGCGACGAAGAAAGAAGATCGCACGTATTTGTTTTTCCTGCGCGGCGAGTTGGCCGAGCGGCAGAAGCATTTCGACCAGGCCGAGCAGGCCTTCAACCAGGCGCTCAATCTCGACCCCGACAACACCATGACGCTCAACTACCTGGGCTACATGTGGGCCGACAAGGGAGAGAAGCTGCCCGATGCGCTCAAGATGATTCGCAAGGCGGTCGATATCGAGCCCATGAACGGCGCGTTTCTGGATTCGTTGGGCTGGGTGTACTTCAAAATGGGTGAGTACGAGTTGGCCGAGGACAATCTCCGTCAGGCAGTCAACCGCGACCAGTCTGACCCCACGGTGCACATGCACCTCGGCGACCTGTATGAGAAGACGGGGCGCATCCGCCTGGCTGCCGCGCAGTGGGAGCTTTCGCTCGACGAGTATTCGAAGTCTGCGCCCGCCGACGTTGAGCCCGGCGACGTGGCCAAGGTCCAGAAGAAGCTCGAAAGCGCCCGCGTCAAGCTGGCCAAAGAGGAGAACGCCCTGGACCCGGCGAAGCCGGAGTAGAGGCGGCGGGGCCGTCCCGGCCCCGCCCCGTCCATTGTCTTTGAGGAAGCCCCCGCCCAAATGTCCGCCGTCAGCAGCTAAAAGCTAAAAGCTGCTCTACCGCGCCGTATCCACCTTCAGCGGCTGCACCACGTGCATCAGGTTCCCGCCCTTCACCGCCAGAAAATCCAGCTCGCCGTCAGCATCGTCAAAGACCGGGCGATAGAGCGCATCGTACACATGCGCCCCGAGCACGCCATCCACCACTACCTGTTCGCCCGCGTCCGTCTTCACAAAGTAGGCGTAGTGTTTGCTCCCGGGCGCTGTCAGCAGCACGCTGCGAATCTCCTTATACGGGCCTTCGCGCTTCTCGCCGATCCACATATAAGCCGTCTTGTCGCTCTTCTCCACGCAGCTCAATTGCTGTCCGAACAGTGCCACACCGAACGGCTCGCATTTCGTCTTGTCGCGCAAGAGAGCCGCCTCCACCACTGCCTGCGGATCGGTCTGGGGGCCGCTCATCAGGCCCGCTCCCACGTCGCGTCCCTGGTCGTCCACGATCACCTGCAGCGCCAGTCCCGGCGGCACAAATCCACCCACCGGCACTCCGTCCAGCACCAGCCCAGTCTTTCCCCGCGAGTAGTACGCAATGTGCTGCGAGTCCGGGCTCCACATCAACCCGTAGGTCACGTTTCCCGACTGGTAGTAATAGAATCCGTCGAACCCCGGAAAATCCCTGCCCATCGCCGACACCGTCCACGTCTCGCCGCGCCGGGCCCAAAACGCTACCTGCTTCCCGTCCGGGCTGATCGTAAGCTGCCGCACCTCGTCGAAATCTCCCGGAAGATCGGCGTTGCCTGCGTGCACGCGAAATTTCCCGCCCTGCTTGTACGAGTACGCCACGAATCCGCCGTTCCCGATCGCGTAATCGCCCAAGTCTCCCGGTACATTCTGCGGTTGCCCATCGGCCATCAGCACGCGTTTGCCGCCCGCCATTGCCGAGAACATGTAATGCTTCCCATCATCCGAATACTTCGTCTTGAACGAGTCGTCGTAAGGCCCGAACACCTGGCTCCCGTGCACCTGCAGCAGCTTCTTATCCGCGTTGAATGCGTAATACTCCACGCCTCCGTCCACAAAGTGGATCTCGGCGCCCACGTCGGTATACTCCGCTCCCGGCTTGCCATCCACCACCACGGCATATTTGCCGTCGTCCATCTCCGCCGGAAAAGCCAGCGACATTCCATCCGGAGAAAACTGCAACTCCGCGGCGCGCGTCTGCGGAATGTAAGAATTTCCTTCGAGCGTTGGCGACCAGCCCATCCACGGCCACAGCAGACCCTTTTGCGTATACCTCTCCACGCCGTCCACGGCTACTACAAACTTCCCGCCCTTCGCCGCCGCAAACGCAATGTGTTTTCCGTCGTGGCTCACCTCCATCAACTCGCTTACGTTGGTGTAGGGTCCCAGCCGCTTTCCGTTCACATCCACATACGTTGACTTGTCCTTGCTTCCTTCCGCCGGCTCGATAATGTACGCCGCCCAATAGGGGGAGAAGCCTCCATTGCCATCCTTCTTGTAGGGGCACAGGATCGTCTCGGAATACTTGGGCGGAATCTTCACCACGCCCGCAATCGCGCGTGCCCAGCGGCTGCCCGGATGAAAGTGAACGATCGCCGCCAGAACGCTGCACGCCACAACCAGAACGATGGCGATAACGATCACAACAGGGCCCCGGCGCCGAAGCGCAAAAATGCTCATCACACAACTCCCCTCAATGGATGGAACGTGAAATTTGGCCCAGGAAATTCCCGAGAAGTATACACGGCCCCTGCACCAACCCGCGTGGTGAGAGCGGGCCAGCCTGCATCCCTCGTGAAAGTTACAACTTCACATCCAGCCGGGGTGGAGATCCCGATTATGGGACCTGGGAATCCGTGCAGCTCGCTTTTCGAAGGATGCCTCGAACGGCGTTCTACTGCGCGTGCGCGGCAGCCGCTGCCAGGTACACATCCACGTTGCTCTTATCCACGAGTGACGTTCCGGTATCTATGAACGCCGGATAAGGCGCGAAGGCATCGGCGCTATAGTCCTTGCCGAGTTGCGCCGGCGGATCGTGATAGATCTCGTCCAGAGCCTTAAGACCGACGTAACCCATCGTGAAGGGCTTTTGTACGATCGTCGCGTCGATCGTTCCGTCTTTGATTCCGCTCAGCGTATCGGGGCTTACGTCCCAGGCCAGCACCACGCGGCTGGTGTCGCCGCTGCGCTTGACGGCGTCGGCCACCAACTTGCCTGAAACCGAATCGAGACAGACAAAGGCATCGATCTTCTTCGCGCCGGCCAGAGCCAGCAACTGCTGCGTGCGGTCGAAGGCTGCGCTCGCGTCGCCCTTGATGTTGACCACGTCCACAATGACGATGCCGGGCCGGGTGCTGAATACGTCTTTGAAGCCCTTCAAGCGTTCTTCCGTGTTGGGCTGGCCAGCAATGGTAAAGAAGACCACGTTGCCCTTTCCACCCAGCTTCTCCACAACACGTTGGCCGCCCAGGCGGCCTGCATCCAGATTGTTGGTGCCGATAAAGTAAAGCCTGTGGCTGCTCGCGGCGTCGGAGTCGATGGTGATCACGGGAATGCCCGCATCGATCGCCGCGTTGATCTCCGGCGTGAGCAGGGAAGCGTCGGAGACCGAGATGAGGATGCCCCCCGGCTTGGCGGCCACTGCATTCTTCAACTCCGTCAACTCAGCTTGCGGATCGTAATTGTCGGGCCCCGCCACCTTGGCTGTCACATGATACTGTGACGCCGCCTTTTTGAATCCTGCCACGGCGGTCTGCCAATAGTTCGCCGACATGTTCGTGCCGATCAAGTAGAAGACCTCTTTCTGGGAGTGTCTTGCTTCGCACCCCGGGATCGAGACCGCTGCCAGCACCGCGAGTGCGAGCGCTATTCCACTCCTTGATTTCATGGCATTCTCCTCTGACGGCCAGACGATTCACCGCGGCGGGCGCCGGCCGTTGCGCGCACGTGGCGGCCTATCGAGAAATTGGGGGGATACTACTCCTGTGGATACGCCCGTGTCTATTCCGCTGTGCACAGTCGTTTCTCTACCAGCCGCGGCTGCGTGGCCGCGGGATATTCGGCATAGAAACGCGCTCTCTGCGACTGCTCCGCTTTGCGCCAACCGTACCCTTTTGCGATATAACCAGACCAGCCGATGACTACACTGCAGAACGAAACTCCACTCCCGCTGCCGCCGGGAATTGCCGTGAGCGGCCGGGCCGGCAGCGAACTCACGCGCCGCACCCACGCCGAGCCGCCGCACCCCTACCGCGCTCCATTCGCGCGCGACGCCGCGCGGGTTCTGCATGCGCGTGCCTTTCGCCGCCTGGCCGGCAAGACCCAGGTTTTTACCCGCCTGCCCGCCGACGGACTCTCCGATCACTTTCGCAGCCGCCTCACCCACACTCTCGAAGTCACGCAGATTGCCCGCACCGTGGCGGAGACGCTGGGATTGAATGCGCAACTGGCCGAAGCCCTGGCGCTGGCGCACGACATCGGGCATCCGCCCTTCGGCCACGCCGGCGAGCGCGCGCTCGACCGCGCACTCCGCGGCCACGGCCTCAGCTTCGACCACAACCTTCATGCCTTGCGCATCGTCACCTGGTTCGAGGAGCGCTATCCGGCCTTTCGCGGGCTCAATCTCACCCTCGCCGTGCGCGAGGGCATCGTGAAACACTCGCGCGATTACTCAGCCGCCGAGCATCCGGATCTCGAGGAGTATTTTCTCGGCGAACTTCCGCCTCTCGAAGCGCAGTTGATCGATCTCGCCGACGAGATTGCCTATCTTGCCGCCGATCTCGACGACGGACTGGACTCGGGCGTCATTGCTCTCGATCAGGTGCGCGAGGCCGTACCTCTGTTCCGCGGCTTGCACGATGCGGCGCGCGCCGGTTTTCCCCATGCCGCGGCGAAAGTCGTAGTGTATGAAGCTCTGCGCCGCATGTTGAATGCCTTCGTTACGGACCTCATTGGCGAAGTGCGCGCAGGTGTAGCTCGGCTGGGCACGACCACCCTCGAAGAGATCCGCCGCGCTCCCCATCGGCTGGCTGCGCTCAGCACGGAGATGGAAACGGCGCGCGCGGAGACGAAGAACTTCCTCTACGTCAGCCTCTACAACTCGCCCGGCCAGGAGCAGGTGCATGCACAGGCAGAAAAAGTGGTGGTCGAACTCTTCAGATTCCTGATGGCCGAGCCTGGGCTCATGCCGGAAGACCACCAGGCGCAGATTCCCAGCGAAGGCCTGGCGCGCACGGTAGCTGACTACATCGCCGGCATGACCGACAGCTACATTGTGCAATTGTGGCAGCGGTGCGGAGGCGGATAGTCTATTGCACCGTCCCCTGTGGCCGTATCCGCCGCAGGTCCAGCGCGCATTGCACCGCATTCTGCGCATTGAGGCGCAAATTGTCGGCCGCGGCCCAGAGCCAGAACCGGGTCGCGAGGTTGGAGTTGCGGCCCAGCGGCTCAGGACGCAGCCGCACCTGGACTTCGTTCTGTCCCGTGGCCGCCAGATTCGATGGCGCATCCGTGTCCTCGAGGATCAGCTCGATGTGCTCGCCGCTGAGCGCTTCCTCAAGGGTCACGGTCTCCACAGGGCGCTCGAGTTCGACGGCAATCGAGAAGGTGAGGCCGTGGAAGACCGGGGCGTGGATGACCTGCAAGGCGAGCTCGGGACCGCGGCCGCCGGTGAGCGCCTCGTAGTGACGGCGAATGCGACCTTCCACACGGGACAGACTCACTTGAGCATCTTCGCCCAGGCCACTGAGCATATTGAACGCGGCCTGCGCGTCGTACACGGCGTGGGGCAGCGACTGGAAGTTAAGCAGACTCACTGTCTGTTGGTGCAGTTCGTCCATGGCGGCGCGGCCCATCTCGCTGGACGGCACGAGAACGGTCGCGGCGGCAAAACGGATGGGCGCGGCCTGCTGCAGCCGCTCCAGCAGCAGGGCGAGCGCGATCACGGCGGGGTGCGCCGGAACGATGGCAGGAGTGAACAGGTCAACGGTGGCGGCCTCTGTACCAAGCCAGGGAGCGCGGATCAGAACGCCAACCTCTTCGTCGAGCGTACCCGAAAGATCCAGAACCGTGGAGCCGGCGCGAAGGGCCTGCTGCCAATATCGGCGCGTGACGATCTCGGAACCGCAGAAGAACGTGAAATCGGCGCGCTCAAATGCGCCAGGACTGATGGCCTGGATGACGGTGACCTCGTCGCCCACCTGCTCCAGCTGGCCCTGGCTCTCTGCCTCGTCGAGCAGGGCAAAGTTGGAGGCGGCGAGCGGGGACTCGGAGAGAACGTCCTTCAACTCCCGGCTCAGCAGGCTTGTTGCGCCAACGATGACAATTTTGTACACAGGCAACCTTCAAAGCAGCGAGTTAGCAAGTCAGCGTGGAGCCGCTGGCGCCGTTGGACCATTGTAAAGCGAAAATCACTCCGACAAACGTGGCCCCAGCGACTCCGGTTCTGCGCCGACACTGGGCAACGGATCGCCAGCCGGGCGGCGGCGGCGGCGGCGCCAGCCATAGACAGCGCGCGCCCATATCCCCGAAAACATGTAGATCAGCGCGGCCACGAACATGGTCACATTTGAGAACCTGATCATGATGTAAGTAAACAGAGCCAGCAGCAAAATCAGCCGGAAGGGATGGCTGCGAGTGAGATTGATCTCCTTGGCCGACCAGAAGCGCCATGTGCTGACCATCAGATAGGCTGTGAGGCCAACCAGGATCAGCCAGGGAACGGCGATCCACCATTCTTCCACGGGATAGCCATTGAAGAAATGCACTGTAGCGGCAAGCAAGCCCGCTGCCGCGGGAATCGGCATGCCCACAAAGTATTTGCGATCGGGCCGGCCGGGGTTGCGCGGCTGCGGGTCGTGGCTGATGTTGAAGCGCGCCAGCCGCGAAGCTCCCCCGAGAAGAAAGAGAAAGCAGATAAAGGCTCCGGCCTGCATCAGGTGCATATGCAGTTGCGGATTCATCGAGTCAGGCAGGAAATGAAATCCCCAGATGATGGCCAAAAGGCTGGGCGCCATGCCGAAGGTGATGACATCGGCCAGCGAATCCAGCTCCCTGCCAAAATCGCTGGTGGTGTTCGTCATGCGCGCAATGCGCCCGTCGAGCGCATCGAAGGGAATGGCGAAAAGGATGGCGATCGCGGCCCAGTCCAGATGCGCGCGCGCGTCACCGCTGCCGATGGCGTCGAAGGTCTGGGTGATGGAAAAGTAGCCGGCGGCTATGTTGCCGGCGGTAAACAGCGACGGCAGCAAAAACATGCCGCGGCGCAGGCGGGGACGCGGCTTGGAACGCATGCGCGCCAAATCGAAGTGGCTCATGCGCGCTCTCCCGATGGCGCGACCGCCAGAACACTGACGCCGCCCTTCACTCGTTCCCCCACCTTCACCCGAATCTCCGCCGTCGAGGGCAGTAAAACATCCACCCTGGAACCGAATTTAATAAGTCCCACGCGCTCGCCGCGCTCCACGGTCTGTCCTTCAATACAGAGGCAAACAATGCGCCGCGCCAGAAGCCCCGCGATCTGTTTGAAAGTGATTTCAACGCCGTCGTCCGCGCCCGATCCACGCAATGTCACCACGTTTTGCTCGTTGCGCTCGGCCGAAGCAGGGTTCATGGCATTCAGGTACTTGCCCTTCTGGTAACGAACGCGGCTTACCGTGCCGCCGATGGGAGCCCGGTTCACGTGCACGTCGAAGACGCTCAGAAAAATGCTGATGCGCTGGCGCGGGCCGTCAGGAGTCATTATGGATGCGGTTTCGGTCACCAGGCCGTCGCCCGGAGAAACGATCAAGCCTTTGCCGCTGGGGATGGTGCGCTTTGGATCGCGGAAAAACCAGAGAAAGAATACCGCCAGGAGAACCGGGGCGATACCCCAGGCCCAGTTGCCAGTAAACCACCAGAGCACTGCAGCCACTAGCAATACGTAACGAAACTCGACACAACAC
>CAVXOO010000149.1:0-4997 GCA_963762945.1 uncultured Acidobacteriaceae bacterium
TGGGAAGCAAAAGATCAAACGAGGAATGCCGGCCTCGGCATCGTAGTCGAATACGCCAACCGCAACACCGCTCAGCAATGGATCGCGCCCGCGAATACACCTTGGGACTACACCATCTTCGGCCGCGACGCGGAGACTCCCGAGCCCGCCGGTGGTGTCGTCACCTTAATCTTCCGCAAGAAATTTGCCGGCAATCGCTGGGTCGATAACTGGACCATTAACGGTAAATCGTTCCCCAAAACCGATCCCATCCGCGTTCGCGCCAATACCAGATACCGCCTTCGCTTCGATAACCAAAGCGACGAAGCCCACCCCGTTCACCTCCACCGCCACAGCTTCGAAGTGACAAGGTTTGCCGGCAAAGCGACCGCAGGCCTCATGAAAGACGTAATCGTCGTGCCCGCCAGAAAGCAAGTCGAAGTGGACTTCACCGCCGATAATCCCGGCCCAACCCTATTCCACTGCCACCAGCAGCTGCACATGGACTACGGCTTCATGACCATGTTGCAGTACGTGGGCTAAATGTCGGAGAGGACTTTATCGGCGAGTGGCAGCCGTAGCTTTCGAGCGTGCATTCGCTGCATACACCTCCAAAGTCGCAGGTTTGCCTGGAGCGCGGTCTGGCGGTGACGGAAATGTGCACGTCCTGCCCGTGCAATAACAGAAATCGCAGAAGGCGCTCCAGAGAAAATTCGGTGAGACCGCCTCGCATCAAGGCGGATACCTTCGACTGATTCCACTCCGAGCACTTTACCAGCCTGCACCTGGGTCAGTTTGCGCTCCCCAATTATGTCCACGATCCTGTCAACCAGATCTGCCTTCGCCCGTGCCCTCTCCGCGGAAAAACTTCATCTCGGCGGATTTTGCGGCGGCGTATTCCTTCACCGTGATGCGCGCTTCCACCTCGCCGTGCGCATGCTTCTTCTTGACCGAGAAGAAGTGCAGCTTGGCGAGCGCCTCCGAGGGATCCTGCTGGGCCAACTTCCAGTCGTCCACGGTGCGGCCTCCACTGCTGCCCAGTGTAAGAGGAAAGCTGGGAGAAGCGGCGATTTTCCTGTTGCACACGGGGATTCCTCCCCGTGCATCGATGGGCCGATCAGCGTGTTTCCTCGTAGGCGGCGATTCCACCGCCGGTGGCCAGTGCGCCGACCAGCAACGGAACCCAGAGGCGGATGTGATGCCCGCGCTCGGAGCCGGCGCCGATGTATTCTCTCGACTTCTTCACGCTCGACACATCGGTGTAGTTGAAGGTTTGCAGCTTATTGCTGTCGGTATTGGTGATCTGGAAGCTCGAATCGGAAAGACTGCCGAGAGAGCCCAGAGCTTCACTGTTGTCGCGAAAGTCGATTTGAACCAGGGTTCCGGTGCGAAATCTCGCGAGGTGTTTTTCGATCTTCCGCGCGTGTTTTTCACGTTTTGCGGAAGAATCGGCGTGGCCGAAAGCCGACAAGGTGACGAATACGAAACCAATGGCGACGAGCAGAAACGAGTGGCGGCGAAAGAAACGGAACATTCTGTTCATTGGCTCTCCCTAAAAAAAACCAAGCAATCTTACAAGTCTGATGCAATCGTGCCCGCCCAGCCGTAACCGCGACGGTATTCAGACGGTCTCACAATACCACTAAAAACAGTTGGACGGCGAACGGGCCATGGAGATGTATTACTTAGGTCATGGAAAGGTGCATCGGAAGGCAATGAGAGGCTGGCTCCAGAAAGCAGCGTGCCTTGACATTGGCAGACGACCATCCCTACACTTAAGAAGGAGTATCCTCGGAATTCTTCTACGTAAATCAAAGAATTTGAGGGACTTAATCGACAAGAGTCCCTGCCAGGAACGTGAGCCGGAGACCGGAAATCGGCGGCCTCACCCGGGGGCAATCAGGTTGAAAGGGAGAGCTAAAAGAGATGTCTGATCCGCGCCTCAGTCCGCGTGAGCGGCTGGTGCTGAACGCCATCATCGAGCTGTATATTGCCACCGGCGAGCCTGTGGCGTCGCAGGCTCTGGCGCGGCTCTTTGCCGACCGGGAGGGTCTAAGCTCGGCGACGCTGCGCAATGTGATGGCGGCGCTGGGCGAGGCCGGACTGCTGGAGCAACAGCACACCTCGGCAGGGCGCGTACCCACGGCAGCAGCCTTCCGCTACTACGTGGGACAGATTACGCAACCCAACCGCGCGGCCGCCGGCGGAGTTGCCGGGATCGGAGGACCCGCCAGCGCGGAGTCGCCCTTGAGCGTGGCGCGACGCGGGCAGATTGAGGAGAGTTTTTCCGGCGTTGCCAGCTCGCACGACTATCTGGAGCGCACCTCGCATGTGCTGGCGCAGCTTTCGCGCGGATTGGGCGTGGCGCTGGCCAGCTCTGCAGCAGAGCAGGTGCTGGAGCACATTCATTTTTCGCGGCTATCGACGGGGCGCGTGCTGGCGGTGCTGGTGACGCAGGCGGGCGCGGTACAGGACCGTGTGCTGACGGTTGACCACGAATTGACTCCGGTGGAGCTCGAAACCGCGAGCCGCTACCTGAACGAGAACTTTCACGGCTGGCCGATCGACCGCATCCGCGCAGAGGTGGAACGCCGCGTCGAGATCGAGCGCGAGGTCTATCGGCAGTTGCTCACCTCCGTGGAGGAACTTTGCCGCAAGGGCGCCCTGGCCGGCGACGAAAGCGCGCCGGCGATTTTTGTGGATGGAATGGCGAACCTGATCGGCGCGGAGCAGGATCGCGAGCGGTTGCGCCAGATGCTGCTGGCGCTCGAGGCCAAGCAGCGCCTGGTGGAGCTGCTGACCGCATACGTGGACGGCCGCCGGCAGGAGGTGCGGGTGGTGGTCGGCCTGGATGAGGCTTCGCCGGCAATGCAGGACCTGGTGCTGATCGCTGCGCCGGCCCGGCTCGGTGGCACCAACGTAGGAACGGTTGCCGTGATCGCCCCCACGCGCATTCAATACCAGGAAATGATCGAGGCGGTCAGCTACATTGCGCGGCTTTCTGAGCGCCTCCTCGAGATTCCCAACGCGTAGGTTTCTGGCCGCGCGCGCAATTCTGCACCCGCGCAATACGACCTTCATCGAATAAGAGCGATCGTCAATACGGAGTAACCAGAGAATCATGCCGACACAGGAGACTGAAGAGTTGAGAGGGAATGAATCGCGAGAGATGGGCGGAAACGCAAAGGGAGCGAAGATCGATCCCGCGACCGAGTTGCCGCCGCCCGATGAGACCCTGGCCGAGTCCGCGGCGGCCGCAGAGTCGTCAGCCGGCGGCGCGACTGAGATCGATCGATTGAAGACCGAGCGCGACCAACTGCTCGACCGGTTGGCCCGCATGCAGGCTGAGTTTGAAAACGCGCGCAGGCGCGCCGAGCGCGAGAAGGCGGATTTTCGTGACCATGTTACGGGAAGCGTGGTGGAGCAGTTCCTGCCGGTGCTTGATAACTTCGAATTGGCGCTGAAGTCTGCGGGTTCGGCCGAGCAACTGCGCGCGGGTGTGAGCCTGATCGTCAAGCAGATGGAAGAGGCTCTCGAGAAGATGCAGGTGCGCGCCATTCCCGCGCTGGGCGAGGAGTTCGATTCCGCATCCTGCCGTGAGCGACATCACGAATGCCAAGCTCGCGAGCGCAAGGCCCCGGGCCAGGCCGCCGGAAAGTGCCCAGAGCCACCCCTGTTGCCCACGATCTGGCGCGAAGCGCCAGAGGCAGTAGGGAGGCCCGAAGACACAGAGAGCAATTACGGAGGCTTGGGCAGTTTGAATCCGAAACCGTCCCGTCACCCACGCGGCGGCCAGCAAGGTGGCCAGGAACACCTGTCCGAAAGCCTGGCGGTCATGACTCCAGTAACGACGGATTGCCAGAAGGACAACCACGGTGCTGCCTGCCGCCCCTAGAACCAACGCGCTCTGGGCCGCAGTCAGATGCCACGCCCGGCAGAAGGCGATACCGAGAACAATGCAGCACGACGACCACATCCAAGGCAGCACGACGTGGAAGATCGCGACGCTCAGAAACGGCTCTCGAAAAGAGCGGATCATAACGTTCGCGCTCAATAGGTGAATTTAAGCGCCGCCACCAGGGTTCGCTGAGGAAATGGGTGGTAGAGGAAATACTTCCGATTAAGCACATTATCTATCCCACCCGACAAAGCCCCCGGCGGGCAAAGGTCCAATTGAAGTGAGTATCCAGAACGAAGAATTCGTCGAAGCCTCCGAAAGCATTCGGGTTTACGTCGATATTATCGACGGTCGAATACTGTTGCCCGCTATATCGTCCGGCTACCGTCCAGGCCAAGGTCCGGGTCGGCCGATAGGTGGCGGCAAAGGTCGCTCGCCACATTGGCACGTAGGGAGCCTTCTTCCCGACGGCCGCCGAAACCTGCCCCTGGCCGCTGTCGGATATGGTGCGGGAATCGTCGTAGGTGACGCTGCCGGATAGTTCCAGGCCGGGAAAGAGCACATCCTTCTTTTGATTGAAGAACAACTCGGCTCCCCGATTCCGGATATGGCCGACGTTCATCACGTACTGGTATTGCGTGGAGGAGCCCGAAACCAGGCTGTAGTACTGGAAACCAGAGCGTTGCGGGTATCCTCTTCAAAGAGAGACAGGCGCAGCAGACCATGTCCCAGCGAATGCTCAGCGCGGATTTCCTCCGACCAGTCTTTCTCCGGCAGGAGATTGGGGTTGGGCGAGGTGAAGGTCGTTCCGGTGGACACCAATTGATAAAGTTCACCCGCGGTGGGATAGCGGTTGGCATTGCCGGCGAGCGCAGTCAGGGTCCATCCTGGCGCCACTTTCCAGGCGAGCGTGGCCTTGGGCGAGAAGTTGGAGGAAGTTTCCGGCGGCTGGATAATCGTGGTGGCACCGTTGATGTTGATCCCATCGAAGGCCCGCCAGGCTTCGTAGCGCCCTCCGACCGTGAACTTCCATTGGGGAGCCAATTGCCAGGCCTCCTGTGCCCAGACGGCCGACGTCTCGGTGTCCCCGTTGCCTTCCGTCGATAACGAACTGAACGTT
>CAVXOO010000150.1:0-6027 GCA_963762945.1 uncultured Acidobacteriaceae bacterium
CTGCTCGTGAAGGGAGAGATCTCGGGCACCGAATCGCTGTATATCGACGGCAAGGTGGAAGGGTCCATCAGCCTGCCCGGCAACCGCGTGACCGTGGGCCGCAACGGCCAGGTAAACGCAAGCGTGACCGCGCGCGAAGTGGTGGTGATGGGCAAGGTGCGCGGCAACGTTTCGGCTACGGACCGCGTGGACATCCGCGCCGAGGGCGCGCTGAGCGGCGATGTCTCGGCGGCGCGCATCAGCATCGAGGATGGCGCGTTCTTCAAGGGCGGGATCGATATACGCAAGTCCGACGGAAAAGCGGACGCGAAGCCGGCGCAGACGGCAAACGCGCCGATGCCGGTGCCTACGCCGCCAGCGCCGGAAGTGCCTAAATTGCCAGCCCAGGCGTAGAGCGCAGTTCCGCTGTCTCGCGAGAGCGCCTTTGCAGGAGCAGAGGCGCTTTTGTGTTTTTACTCGCGGCGAAGCTGAGGATAATCTCTTAGCGGGGAATGGCTATTTTGTGGCCGGAAGATGTGCGGTCCGAAGGCCGGGCGCGCGAAGCGGTTTTCAGAGGCTGCGGAAAAAGGCGGAACTCGATGCTTGCTTTGAGAGAACGTCACGCAGGGGCTGAAGCCCACAGATTTTGCAGCCCTTACGGCACGACTGAAGTCGTGCCCTGACACTTCTTGCTCCCTGCTCCCTCACACTTCGTACTCCCTGACGCTTCATGCTCCCTTTGAGGGTTTCTCCGCACGCTATTCAAATCAGGCCCAGGCGGCGCAGGGCGACGCGCGGCAGTGCGGAGCCGGATTTCTTGAGCGTCCACCACGCGATGAAGGTCCATGCGCTTGCGCCGGCGAGAAGAATCGTCGCATCGGTCCAATAGCGGGCGTGATGTAGTGCGGCCACGGCCGGGAGATGATGCGCGAATGCGGCGAGTCCCCAGGCGAGCAGCCACGCGGCGCCGCCACCGGCCAGGGCGGCCAGCAGGCAGCGGCCCATCTCCGCATAATCCAAACTGGCGAGCGAAACCATGCGTCGCTGGTGCAGGAGCAGGGCGATGGTGAGGGTCTGGAGCAAGATGCCCAGATCGGATGCCAACGCGAGCCCCGATGCGCCGCGCCAGTGGTAGAGCGAATAGTAGACCGGCAATGAAACCAGGGTGACGATGGTGCTGGCAACCATGGGGACGAAGGTGTTTCCCGCGGCATAGAAGGCGCGCGCATAGATGGCCTGCGCCGCCCAGAGAAACATGGAGACTGAAAAGATGGCGAAGTAAAGGCTGCACTCGCGGGCATCGGCGGCGGAGAAGCGCCCGCCGGTAAAGACGAGGTCAATGGCCGGCCAGCCGAGGGCCACCATTCCGGAAGCGACGAGCAAACCCAGTGCGGCCACGCGCGAGACGGAGTCGGCGACGCCGGTGGCGAATTCGTAGCGCCGGTCGCGCGTCCAAAGGCTGGCAAAAAACGGCATGGAGGCCGCGCCCGCGGCCTGGGCCAGTATAGCCATGGGCGCCTGGAAGAGCTGCTTGGAGTAGCTCATCAGCGAGACCGCGCCGCCGACGGCGGAGGCAAAGTGGACGATGATCCAGTTGTCGGCGGTAACCAGCGAGACGCCGGCCATCAATGGTAGTGACAGCCGCACCCACTCGCGCAAGCCGGCGTCGCGCCAGTCGAGAATGAAGCGGTAGTGCGTGCCGGAGCGATACGCGAAAATCCAGTTGAGAAGCAATGGTCCAAGAATGGCTCCAACCACAGTTCCCAAAGCCAGCGAAGAGACGCCCAATCGCTTGACCAGCAGCAGACCGCCCACGATGGGGCCGAGACCGTAGATCAGCGGCACCACGGCCTGCACGCTGAACTGCTTTCGCACCATGAGAACCGAGGCGAAGACGCCGCCGGCAAAAAAGCATACCTGCGCCGGCAGCAGAATGCGCGTAAGCATGGTGCACTCCGCGGCCTTGGCGGGGCCGAAGCCGTTGAACCACCAGCGCACATACCACGGGGCCAGGATTTCTGCCAGCAGGATGGCCGCGCCGAGCACCAGGTACATGGTGGAAAGAATGACGGAGAGCGAACGGTCGCCTTCAGCCTCTCGGCCCTGCTCGCGATAGCGCGTGAGGATGGTGACGAAGGTGATGGAGGCCGCGCCGCCGACAAGAAAGTACGAGATCATGTCGGGCAGCACGAAGGCGGCATTGAAGGCGTCAGCATCTGCGCCGCGGCCGAAGAGCCAGACGATGTATTTGACGCGCACGAGGCCGATGATGCGCGAAAGAGAGGCGGACACCATCAGGATCACGGTGGCGGAAAAGACGCTGTGCGCGTGCGTGGGATGGATGGCGCCCATAAGGCGAGTCCACCGGGAGCGTGCAGGCGGCGAGGGCTGAGATTCCACCCCATCGGCGAGGGTCTGCCGCTGGGGGCCGGGATTGGGGGGCGAACTTGCCACTGCAGACGATTCTATAAGGGCCGCGGCGGCGGGGCACGATTCCGCAATCGCGAGTATTCTGTTGCCATGAGATTTTTTATTGGTCTTGGATGGGTGTTGTGCATAGCAACTATGGCCGCTAGCCAGGCGATTCACGGGCGCGGCGGCATCGTGCTGCCTGCCCCTCCCGACGCCGAGGTCACTCCAGTAACGGACGATTATTTTGGCACGAAGGTGGTGGACAACTACCGCTGGCTGGAAGATGCCAACAGTGCGGAGACCAAGGCGTTCATCGACGCCGAGAATGCCTACACGGCGCGTTATATGGAACAGGCGCACATCCGGTCGCAGATTGCCGACGATCTCGACCAACTGGAGCATGTGACCCGTTGGACCATGCCCATCGTGCGCGGCAACGATCTTTTTTTCGAGAAGCTGCTGGCCGGCGAGGATCAGTTTTCCATCTACGTGCGCCACGGCTGGACAGAGAAGGATAAGCGGCTCGTCGATCCGGCGCAGTTCAGCCGCGATGCCAACACGTCGGTAATTCTCGACGACGTGTCGCGCGACGGAACGCTGGTGGCTTACGAGGTTCGCCAGGGCGGCTCGGACGAAACCACGGTGCATGTGTTCAATATGAGGACCGGAAAGGCCGTGCAGGATGTGCTGCCGAGCGCCAATTACCTGACCGTGTGTTTTACGCCCGATGGGCGCGGGCTCTACTACGCGAACCTGAACGCGAAGGGATCGCTTCTCTACGAACACAGGTTCGGCGAGCGCGTCTCGCACGATGTGCTTCTCTTCGGCCGCGAGTTTCGCGGAGAGGAACTGGGCCCGAGCGATCTGATTCAAGCCTATGTGAGCGATGACGCCCATTATCTGGTGGTGGAAGTCGACCGGGGCGTTCCGGCCAAGCGCGTGGACATTGTGTTTCGCGATCTGACCAAGCCGAACGGATACTTCGATGTGCTGATCTGGGGAGTGGAATCGCGGTTTTCCGCGAGCTATGTGAAGGGCGCGTGGTACGTGAGGACCGACTACAAGGCTCCCAACGGCCGCATTCTCAAGGCCGATCCCGGAATTGTGCCCGACGAATGGACGACCATCGTGCCTGAAACCAAGGAGGCGATTGACGAGTTCAACATTGTGGGCAACAAGATTTACGTGAAGCGGCTCAACGATGTGAAAACAGAAACCACGGTCTACACGCTGGACGGCAATGCAGCCGGCACGGTGAACTACGACGGCATTGGTTCGGCGAGCGTCATTGAGGGCCGCACCACGGACCGATACGGCTTCTACAGCTTCGAGTCGTTCATCGCGCCGCCCACCATCTACCGGCTGGATACGCTTACCGGCAAGACCGACGTCTTCGCCCAGCCCAAGGTTCCCTTCGACACCAGCCAGTACGAGCTGAAACAGGTTTTCTACACATCGAAAGACGGCACGCGCGTACCTATGTTCATCGCTGGAAAGAAGGGATTGAAGCTGGACGGGACCGAGCGGCTGCTGATGACAGGCTACGGCGGATTCGAAATAAGCGAGCTGCCGGAATGGAAGCCGGTATATGCCGCGTGGATGGAAGAGGGCGGCTGGTTTGCGCTGCCGAACCTGCGCGGCGGCAACGAGTACGGCGAGAGCTGGCACCAGCAAGCCATGTTCGATAAGAAACAAAATGTCTTCGACGACTGGTTTGCGGCGGCCGAGTACCTGATTGCCAATAAGTACACTTCGCCGGCGCATTTCGCCATCATGGGCCGGTCGAATGGAGGCCTGCTGATGGGCGCGTCGATTGCCCAGCGGCCTGATTTGTTTGCCGCGGTGGAATGCGGGTATCCGCTGCTCGACATGCTGCGCTATCAGAAGTTCGAAGAAGGCCGGCTGTGGACGACGGAGTACGGATCGGCGGAGAACGAGAAGCAGTTTACCTATCTACTCAAATACTCGCCGTACCAGAATATAAAAAAGGACACGGCTTATCCGGCGATCCTCTTCTTCACTGGAGCCAGCGATACGCGCGTGGATCCCTTGCACGCGCGCAAGATGACGGCGCTGGTGCAGGCGGATTCGTCGAGCGGTCGGCCGGTTTTGCTGCACTATAGCGTGGCGGGCGGACATTCGGCCGGGGTGAGCGTGGGCCAGGAGATCGAGGACGGAACGGACCAGCTTACGTTTTTATGGACTGAAACGGGACAATCCGCCAAACAGAAGTAATCGCCGACGTCCTGGATCGCGGTGACGCGTGTCCAAAGACGAGCGCCCATGCGTAACCTCACGGATTGAGCGACTTTTCCGATAAAAGAGATACGGAATCCACGGCAGTGCCTGTAGCGGTCTCCGCCCAGGATCTCCCGCGTGTTTTTGTGAGAGAGCCGTGTAGGCATTCCGTGTGGCGCGCGCAGCATCTCGCCGAAAGAATGCGGGATGCATTTTGATTCGATTGGCGCGCCGGCTGGGATTTCGAGGGCCCTGGAGCAGACGATGGCACAAGTTGAATTCGCGATTAGCAAAGTCGAGCGGCAGGAAGAAGACGCGAGACTCGAGGCCCTGGCCTCAACCGGGATTCTCGATACCGCGCCGGAGGCCAGCTTCGACGCCATTACGCGCCTGGCGGCCGAGTATTTCAAAGCCGACACAGTCCTGCTGGGTTTCGCCGACGCGAGCCGGGTATGGACCAAGTCCCATTGGGGCGAGCCGGTACAGGAGCTGCCGCGGAAGCACTCAATCTTCGAGCGAGTGCTGGCCGAGGACGGTCCGGTGGTAGTCTCCGATATCGACGACGATCCGGAATTCCGCGAGCGGCGTCTGCCCTTGCGCCGGATCGAGGCGCAGTCGTTTGCCAGCGCTCCGGTGCGTTCTTCGGATGGCAAGATTCTGGGTGCGCTGACGATCTTTTCCTGCCAGGCGCGCCGGCCCATGGCGGTCACCGAGCTGGCCATGCTGGAAAGCATCGCCGAGATTGCCGCCAGCCAGTTGGAGTTACGCAGACTGCGCAAGACGCTGAATGGACACCGCGTGCGGCGCGAGCGCCGGGAAGAGGTGGTGACTGGAATCTGGCCGCGCAAGTCGGACCTGAAGCAGGCGATCGAGAAGAATCAGTTTGTCATGTACTACCAGCCCGAGGTGGAACTGTCCACGCGGCGTATGGTGGGGCTGGAAGCGCTGATTCGCTGGCAGCACCCGGAGCGGGGCCTGATTCCGCCGATGGAATTCATTCCCCTGGCCGAAGAAACCGGTCTCATCCTGCCCATCGGCGACTGGGGAATGTCAGAGGCCTGCCAGCAGATCCAGCAGTGGCGCACCGAGTATCCGGATCAGCCAGCGCCGCGCGTGTGCGTGAATCTTTCCGCCCGCCAGTTCGCGCGCCAGGGGCTTGCCGATCATGTGGAAGCGCTGTTGCGCCGCACGGGCGTTCTGAGCCAGCAGCTTGGCCTGGAGATGACGGAGTCGAGCCTGATTCCCGATCCCGGCACGGCCTTGGAGGTGCTGAGCAGCTTGCGCCGCCTGGGAGTTTCGCTGCTGATGGACGACTTCGGCACCGGATACAGCTCGTTGAACCACCTGCATACGCTGCCCTTCGACGTGCTGAAAATCGACCGCTCGTTCGTCACGCGC
>CAVXOO010000151.1:0-4774 GCA_963762945.1 uncultured Acidobacteriaceae bacterium
CAAGGGGGACGGCAGCTAAGACGACCCCGCCGCCAGTCCCCACAGAAGCCTCGGCCTTACGCCGCGGTCGACGTAAAACTCTTCTCCGTCGGCTCGGTTGTCTACGTATCCCGCTCCCAGCCCTCGTGCTCGAGAACCAGGTGCTGGATCGCCACGGCGTTGGCGTTGGCATCCAGATCCGGCACCGCCTGGTACTCCGAAACCCAGGCGCGATAGATCTTGTAGGTGATCGCCAACTGCCCGGCCTCGTTGTAAAACTCGAGGATTACGTCCTTGCGAAAATCGACCAGCGAGACCTCTGCCCCCAGCCCCGCGCCCACCTGCCACACCTTCGCCGCCCAAGCCTCGAATGTCAGGTCATGGGTGATGCCCCGCTCCAGCGTGATGGCTTTGTATTCGCTGCGCCCCGGCGATTTCCGGCTGGTGCTCGAGTCGCCGCCCTCACGATGTTTCACCACCTCGGTGGTCCGCGTAAGCGCCGAGCATTTGCTTATTCCGGCCACATACTGCCCATCCCACTTCAACCGGAATTTGAAGTTCTTATAGGGATCGAACCGTTGCGTATTCACGATAAAGTTTGGCATTGTCTCCACCTCGTCTGCGGTTTGCCGCCGGATTTACGCTGCGCTCTTGGTCGCGCGCCCAGGCCCTTAAAAGCCACGGGCACGAATCAGCAAAGGGGCCGCCGGGAGCCTGTTCCCTTAGGAACCGGCCTGCCCGGTAAGCTGCTCGATCTGGATCACCACGAATTCCGCCGGCATCAGCGGAGCAAATCCGACCAGGATGTTCACGATGCCGTTGTCGATGTCGGTCTGCGTGGTGGTCTCGCTGTCGCACTTCACAAAGTAGGCATCGGACGGGGTGGTTCCCTGGAACGCGCCTTTGAGGAAGTAGGTTTGCAGGAACGAGCTGACGTTCAGCCGGATCGCAGCCCAGAGCCGCTCGTCGTTGGGCTGGAAGACCACCCACTGCGTGCCCTGGTAGAGGCTCGACTCCAGGAACAGCGCCATGCGGCGCACGGGCACGTACTTCCATTGGTTGGCCATGGCGTCGGCGCCCACCAGCGTGCGCGCGCCCCACAGCACCGGCCCGTAAATCGGGAAAGTCCTGAAGCAGTTCAGCCCCAGCGGATTCAGCTGTCCGTTTTCCTGGTCGCTCATCTGGTAGGTCATGTTCTGCACGCCGTTCAGCGACGCCGAGATGCCGGCCGGCGCCGTCCACACGCCGTTCTGTCCGTCGGACTTGGAAAAAACGCCAGCCACCACGCCCGAGGGCGCGAAGGTGCGCAAATTGCCTTTGTTCAGCGCGTCGGCCAGCCGCAGCCGCGGCCAGAACGCCGCGCCGTTGGGATCGACCACGCCGATGGTGTTGCTCTTCCAGTCGACGGCTCCGGCTACAGAGACCACGTTCGGCGGGGGATCGACCAGCAGCAACGCTCTTTGCTGATCGCACAGCGTAATCGCCGCCGAATAAATCTCTACCGGGCTGATGTTCGTATCGAGCGCACTGGGACTGCTAGCCTGCGCGCGCACCGCCTCAGGAATACTAAGCAGGTTGAAGATGGGAACTTTCTGCAGAGCGTAGATGCCCGAGAACGAAAGCGGATCACCGATCAGATCCGCGCTCCAGGGCAGCCCATAGGGAGTTGTGGCGGCCCAGGATCCATAGCTCAGCGCAGGATCGCTGGTGGTGGTGCCTAGAGCGTAGTGGGCGGCACTGCTCGACGTAGCCGGCGCGTTGCTCGAGCCCAGGCCCAGCGCCGCGGCCGCATCGTTGTAGCCTGACCCCGGCGCGCCGAAAGTCACGCTCGCATCCGGATCGTTGGGCAACAGGAAGTTCACGCGGATTCCCAGCCCGGTCCCAGTGTTCGGGCTGGGCGCGGCGGAACATACCACCGACGCTCCCGACACGTTGATGGAAAGCCAGGTGTTCAGAGCCTGCTGAAGCTGTGAGGCCAGTCCATTCACGGTTTGCGGAATGGACGAATTGGCCCCAATAATCGAGATCGTCGGCGTAGTATTGGGCGAGCCTGAATTCGGCCCCGACGAATACACACTGGTGGGCAAAGTCAGCGTGAGGCCTGCTGCGACGTTGGTGATCGTCGTGGTCGGGCTTCCACCCGACGTTGCGCCCGTCAACGTGTAGTTCACGCCGGTGGCGCCGGTGATACTCAACGGCTGGCCCAGGATCCCCGTCACAGCCAGCGCCGTGGGCGAAGTGGGAAGGTTGGTCGTATCTACGCTCACCAGTTGCGAGCCGTTGTCCGGATCGTTCACCACCGAACCCACAAAGTTCTGCTGGGCGTTGTTGAGCGAGATGCCGGGGAAATACTCCTTTGTCCCATCGACGAGATTCGTCACGGTAAGGTTGAAGGCCAGCGGATCGCCAGTCGTCGTGCTCAGATCGAGCCCCTGCACGTCGATATCGAGCAGAACCTGCCCGTTGGCCCACACACCGCTGCTCAGCGCGCTGAAGGCCAGCGCCGCCTTCGGAGCAACCGGCGGAGTGCTCCCGGTCGCAGCCACGAATGCGGTGAAAGGAGTACCGAAAAACGCCTGCGCCATCGGTACGGGCGCAGTGGTTGCGGTCGCAGCCGCGTAGTGCATCGGCGTGCGCACCACGTAGCACTGCGATCCACCGTTCTGGAAGAACTGCTGTACGGCATAGCTTACCTCGCTGTTCGAGGCCAGGCCGCCGTAGAGTCGCTGGAAATCCCCAAAGCTGAAACAGGCTTGCGCCCGGTTGTCGATGCCGCGCGCCGTGTATCCCACGAAGGCGGCGATCGAGGTGGCCACGCCCGTAATCGGGTGGACAGGGCTTGGCAACTCCTGGATATAGACACCAGGATACGTATACGCAGTGGACATCGGACTCCTCCCGCCGCTAGTTGGCTTGTCTGAGAAAGCTATCGCTACTCAGAGCAGGGCCCATGCAATCTAATTTTTCGAAATTGTGGGGACACGCGGTCGACCTGGGTGAAAAAGGGAAAAACTACCGTGCGCTGGATTATGATTCGCTCATCTCCAGTAAGTCAAGAGTTTTTTTGGAGAATTCTCGCCGAGAACTCCAATCAATCTGCCTGATTAGTGTCTTTCGTGTCGAAACCGTTTCATGCGGCACACGTTCGGCGCCCTCGCTGACTCCTGCCTGCGCAGGATCCCGGCATTCTTCATCATCGACAGTTCAGGACAGCGTGACTCAGCCGTTTACCGCGAAATCTGAAAGGATGCCATCATCCCATCTCGACGAGCACATGGTTCTCGCTCATGAGTTTACCGGCAGGAATCAGGTTGCCTTCGAGCGGCTCTCCGTTTAAGACCAGCTTGCGCACGCCCTTTTCGACGCCGCTGGGGTTGCGCACTTCGATGCTGACTTTCTTGCCGCGGAAGTTGCGGAGCAAGGTAAATGACTTCCAGGCCGAGGGAATGCAGGGATCGACGCGCAGCCCGTCGTACTCCGGCCGCAGACCGAGAATGTAGTGCGTTGCGGCATGGAATGACCACGCGGCCGAACCGCTGAGCCAGGGCACACGCGAAGCTCCGTAGCGCGGGCTCGACTTGCTGTGCGTGAACTGGCAGTAGACGTATGGCTCGATCTCGCGCACCTCGGCGCGGGTATTCCACGCGCCCGGCATCGTGGCGCGAAAGTATTGCCAGGCCAGATCGCCGTGCCCGAGCATGGTTTCGGCGATCACGGCCCATCCCTGTGTGTGCGTGAAGATGGCGCCGTTCTCTTTCATCCCAGGGTTGAACAGCGCCGCGCGCATCACGTGGAAATCGGTTGAGACATAGGGCGGATCGCAGATCGCAAGTCCGTGTTCGCAGGCCAGATGCTCGCGCACCGATTGCATCACCAGCGTCGCGCGATCCTTGCCGGCGTGGCCGCTCAAAATCGCCCAGGATTGCGGGTTGAGAAAAATCTTCCCCTCGTCGCTCTCGCGCGAGCCGAACTTGAATCCATCGCCGCGATAGGCGCGCAGATACCATTGGCCGTCCCAGGCTTCGCTGCGCAGCTTGCCATCGAGTTCGTCGAGGTGCGCGTGCGCCCAGGACTGTTCTGGCTCGTTCGCAAGCAATCGGCAAATCTCAAGATAGACTTTGAGCGCGTAGCGAAGCTGGAAGGCAACGAAGATGCTCTCGCCGCGCTCGCCCAGGCGAATGCAATCGTTCCAATCGGCAGAGAGGCCGCAGGGCAGTCCGTGCGCGCCCGAGCGCTCCAGGTTGAATTCGATGGCCCGCTTCATGTGGCCGAGCACGGTCGCTTCTCCGCAATCGGCGTAGGGCAGGTTTTTTGAATAGAACGCGACATCGCCGGTCTCTTTGACGTAGGCCGGGATGGCGTTGAAAAGCCACAGGCAGTCGTCGGAGCGGTACTCCTCTTCGCGCGGCGGGCGCTCCGAGCCCGGCCGGTGGGCAAACTGTTTCACCACCGGCATCGCCCCGCCGGTTGAGACTTGCCCGGTAATCATCAGCTCCAGCCGCTTTACCGCTTCGCTGGCGATGGTGTGCATCACGCCCAGCATGTCCTGCACCGTATCGCGGTAGCCCAGCCCATCGCGCTCGCCGGCGTAGATCAGGCTGGCGGCGCGCGACCATGCATAAGTCATTAGGCAGTTGAAGGGGCTCCACATGCGCATCATGCTGTCAAATTCGGCGTCTGGCGTCTCCACTGCGAGACCGCCAATTCGGCTGTGCCAGTAACTCTTCAGCGCCTCTAACTCCCGATCCACCTTTCCGGGCGCGGCGAACTCCGTAGCGGCGCGGCGGCCTTCCTC
>CAVXOO010000152.1:0-11037 GCA_963762945.1 uncultured Acidobacteriaceae bacterium
AGCTGACCTCCGAGCCCATTCCGGTGCCCGACCGGATGGCGGTAAAGCCGAATCCCTGGGCGATTGGCATCTCAACCACGGTCAACGTGTCGATTCTGTGCGTGTTGTTGTTTTTCCTGGGCAAGAAGGTCATTGAGACGGTCAGGCCTTCGATTCTGGCCACGAACATCGATGTGGGCGACTTTCATGGGCCCAAGATGGATAAGATGGCAGGCGGCGGTGGCGGCGGCGGCGACCGCAGCCAGATCGAAGCCAACAAGGGAAGGCTGCCCGAGAGGTCGCCCGACCCGATCACGCCTGTCCAGCCGCAGACCATCGAGCATCCGAAGCTGCCGGAACCGCCGACCATCAACGTGCAGAAGGAACTGCAACTTCCCGACAACAATATGCCGATGATCGGCATGCACAACTCGTCGAACGTGCAGTTGGCGTCGGCGGGAGGCGGGAATGGCTCGGGCATGGGGACGGGGTCGGGCGGGGGCCTGGGTTCGGGGCGCGGCAACGGATACGGTCCCGGATACGGTGGCAACGCGGGCGGGGGCGTTTATAACATCGGCGGCGGGATTTCGAACCCGATTCTGATTCACGAGGAAGAGGCCGAGTTCAGCGACGAAGCGCGGCGTGCCAAGTATCAGGGGGTCTGCCTGGTTGCGTTGATCGTCGATGCGCAGGGCAACCCGCAGAATATCCACGTGGTGCGCACGCTGGGCATGGGACTGGACGAGAAGGCGATGGAAGCGGTGCGCAAGTACAAGTTCAAGCCGGCGCTGAAAGACGGCAGGACGCCGGTGGCGGTGTACGCCACGATCGAGGTGGATTTCCACCTGTATTGAGGGAGAGACAGCGGAGTTAGCGGGGCTAGATTGGCTCCGCGGGACCGATTTGACTTCGTTCGCGCAGCCGGCCAGAAATCCGGTACATGATTCGGCAGGCGGCTAGAGCGAAGAACGGCAGGGGCTAAAGCCCGCCCTAATCTTGTGGCGATTACGGCACGACTGAAGTCGTGCCCTGACACTTCGTGCTCCACGATGCAGTTTTTCGGCTAGCACTGAAGTCGTGCCCTGATACAAAACATAAGCGACGAGATTTGCGGTGGAGCACACTGGCTTCGGCGGAGTACGCTGGCTTCTTTGCTCCTGCCCGGTTTTAGAGCATCAGCCAGTCGCCGTCGTCCTCTAGCAATTCCTTGATGGCGGCGCAGTCGGCGGGCGCTTGCCGGCAGGGCGCTACATCGGGGCCGTCCACGGCGCGCATCACAGTCACGATCTTGTGGTTGGATTTGAGCGCGGCGTCGTGGCACTTGCGGGCCACGGCCATCAATTGGTCCCAACCGCCCTCGAGGATTGTGCTTTTGTTTTTCGCCTGATGGTAGAGGCCGCAGGAATCGATAATCCTGGATAGTTCGGCAGCCGTTTGGGCTGCGCGCGGTCCCTTGCCTTTTGCCTGCACGGTTAATTCGAGAAGCATGGATTACCATCCCTTTTCAGTCTTCCTCTTTAGCTGATACATCGCGCGCCGCACCAAGACCGTGATTCGGGTCACGGATGGGAGACGGAGGCCGCGACGGTGCGGGCAGAGTCGCGGATCGGGTCGTTGCGGGAGAGCGTGTGCTCCTCTAGTGTGGTGCGTCGTCGCTTTCGAGGAATATTTACCGGTACAGAGGAAGAATTCTTACGCCCCCTGCGGGGGCTAGCGTTCGCTTTTGAATTCGTTCCCCAGGCTCACGCCCTGGGGCTACCGTCTTTCGCCCGCTTCGCGGGCTTTTTACTTTACCGGAGAATAACCTTCGAAATGCATGACGCGCCACGCTAGCGGGAGGGCCACTCTTCTACGACGACGCCGAGGTCGTTGAGTTGCTTGATGGCGGCTTCGACGTTGCGGAGAACCAGGGGGCGGTCTTTGGGCGCAGCGGAGGGGGATTCGGCGATCGCGATGACACGGCCGTAGCGCCAGGCGCCGGCGGGAATGGCGACGACGGCCTTATCGAGATCGGAGAGCCGCAACTGGAGCTCCTGGCGGCGGGCGGCCTCGGGACGGAGCAGAGATCCCTGGCCTGCGGGGCTGGGATTGGCGTCGGGCATGAGGATGCGGAGGGTGACCATGTCGGGACCGACGGAGAGAAAGGGATTGGCCCAGGCGGCGGGGTCGTGAATGTCGATGTAGAGGCTTTTGGTGGGCAGAGGAATCTGCTCGAGCTGAGCGCGCTCCTGGTCAAGCTGGGTTTCGCTGGCCTGCACCTTCTGCTCGACGGTCTGCGCTTTTTTGGCCACGCCTTCGACGGCCTGCTCTTCCTTGTGACAGGCAGTGAGCGGAAAGGCCAGCAGCGCGGCCATGACGAAGATTTGCTTGAGAGGTGGACGGACCATTGCCAGATCAAGGATAGCAGGGCGGGTTGATCGCACCGTTTCCGTGGTGGGGTGGAAGAGGTGGGTTGAGGTTTGTGCGATCCCACATCTCAGAATCGAGATGTGGGGCACCCGGTTTTCGTGCTGAGTTGAGAGTGGCGGGTTGGGGTTTGTGCGATCCCACCCATTCCGCATAGGACGTGGAATGGATGGGGCACCCTGGTTCGTGCTGGGTTGTAGGAGGTGGGTTGAGGTTTGTGCTTTCCCACCCATTCCGCAGAAGCGCGGAATGGATGGGGCACCCGGTTTTCGTGCTGAGTTGAGAATGGCGGGTTGAGGTTTGTGCGATCCCACATCTCAGAATCGAGATGTGGGGTACCCATTTTCGTGCTGCGTTGGAAGAGGTGGGTTGAGGTTTGTGGTGGGTTGATGACGCGAAAAGCAACCGCAGGTCCTTCGACTCGCTGCGCTCGCTCAGGATGACAGAGCATTTTTGATGCGAGCATCGGATGCAGAAAAATGCCAGCGAGAAGCGCGGAAGGATGACAGCCAAAGGCGAATCTATTTTGGGATCAGGCTGCGGGCGATGGAGTCGAGGACGCCGTTGAGGAAGTTGATGGACTCGGTGGCGCAGTAGCGGCGGGCGATCTCGAGGGCTTCGTTGATGACGATGGGGAAGGGCGTGGCCTTGAAGCCGACGAGTTCGGCGACGGCCATGCGCAGCAGGTTGCGGTCGACGGCGGGCATGCGCTCGAGTCGCCAGTGCGCGGAATATTGGCTGATGAGCGCGTCGATTTCGGGCTGGCGCTCGATGGCGACGCGAAAGAGATCCTCGGCGAAGCCGCTGACTTCAGGCTCGACGGGATCGCCGGCCAACCAGAAGGTGGCGCGGACCTGGTCGGGGGTGTGATGTCCGACGTCGGCCTGGAAGAGCATCTGCATGGCGAGCTCGCGGGACTTGCGGCGATGGCGGCTGGTCAAGCGGGACCGCCTTCAAGGATTTTGCGGCGGAGGCTGACCATTTCAATGGCGGCGGCGGCGGCCTCGAAGCCCTTGTTGCCGGCCTTGATGCCGGCGCGGTCGAGAGCCTGCTCGAGAGTTTCGCAGGTGAGCACGCCGAAGCTGTGGGGAATGCCCGTCTCCTGCTGCGACTGGCCAATGCCGCGTGCGACTTCGTTGTAGATGGCCTCGTAGTGGGCGGTTTCGCCGCGCAGCAGGCAGCCGAGGGCGACGATGGCGTCAACTTTGCCGGTGTTGGCGAGTGTGCGCGCGGCGGCGGGAATCTCCCATGCGCCGGGAACGCGAACGACCTGGATATCGGAGCGATGAGCGCCCGAGCGCAGCAGGGCGTCGAGCGCGCCATCGAGCAGGCGGTCGGTGACGACGGCGTTCCAGCGCGCGACGACGATGGCGAAGTTCATTCCTTCTGCAGAAAGATCGCCTTGGAGCGCGAGGGGCTTGCCTTTGAGCGGGTCGGACCAGGCCCAGAAGCTGAAACGGAAGCCGGGCTCGGGCTCGACGGTGAAGAGGCGCGACTTCCAATTTGTCTCGGAGATGGGCGAGAGAAGGATCGAGGCGTCGTCGCCGGACGAGCCTGAAACAGCGTGGTCGCGCAGCCAGGCATCGGCGACCTGGTGGATGGCGTCAAGGGAGGTGACTTCGATGAGGAGATCGGCTGTGGCTGGGAAGCGGCCATCGACAAACTCGAGATTGGCGAGCGGGGCGAGGAAGGACGCGCCACGCGAATCTTCCTGCTGCCATCCTTTGCCGGGGGCGAAGCCGAGTGCGGCAAAGAAGCCGCTGAGCCGCTCGTAAGCAGCGGCGTTCGCTGCCGGCCGCAGGATGGAAATGCCCTTGATCATGAGTTGATTGTAGCGGAGGGAGCGGGGCTGGCGGGGCTAGCCGGGCCGGGTTGGGGTTTGCGCTATCCCACATCTCAGAATCGAGATGTGGGGCACCCATTTTGGTGCTGGGTTGCGAGAGGCGGGTTGAGGTTTGTGCTATCCCACCCATTCCGCGAAAAACGCGGAATGGATGGGGCACTCGATTTTTTGTGCTGAGTTGAGAGGGGAGGGTTGAGGTTTGCGCTATCCCACATCTCAGAATCGAGATGTGGGGCACCCATTTTGGTGCTGGGTTGAGAGAGGCGGGTTGGGGTTTGTGCTATCCCACCCATTCCGCGAAAAACGCGGAATGGATGGGGCACAGATTTCTCGCCGAGGTGCTGAATCGCGGAGTTGCTTATGTGATCGAGCGCGGCTTGACGACGATGACGGTTGCCGGGACGGAGGTGGTCGAGGTGGGTGCGGTTGGATAGAGACAGCCTGGGTCGTTGCCACCGGCGGAGGGCGGGGTGCAAGCGGGCAGATTGGGGCTGTACTGCTGGGAATCGACGGGCGGGTTGGAGGGGCTCACATTGGGGGGAATGCTGATGAAGTGAACCCAGTTGTCGCCGGCGGTGGAGACGAAGAAGGTGGAGTTGTCGGATGAAAATGCTCCGGCAAGCGGGGCGGTGGCCTGCGATGCGGGCGGAGCTGTCGTGGAAAAGTTGTTGTTGTATTTGAAGGTGAGGTAACCGGGCTGCGGGATGGCGCTGCCGTCGGGCTGGGGCAGATAGTAAGGCAGCTGGTTGCCGGGGGTGACGCCGTTGTAAGTGACGAAGGCGATGGGTGCGGCTGTCGAGACGGAACTGGTGGTGGGCGCAACGGCGGTTACGACCTGATTCACCTGTGTGGCATTGAGCGTGGTGGCGCCGGATGCCGTGCCCAGAGTGACTGTGCCGTTGATGGAAGGCGCGGTGGAAAGCGGGGACATGGTTTGCGGCGTGACCGCAGTGTTTTCAGGGCAGAGAGTGCTTGCGGGAATGCCGAGGGCGATGTCGTCGAGGGTGATGCTGGAGCCGTTGAGCGAAGCGCCGAGCAGATGCTGTCCGTCGGTTGTGGCTGCGAGCACATCTGTTTGAATATTGAGCGAGTCAGTTGCCGCTTGCGGATAGAAGAGGATGCTGCCGTTGTTGCCGACCGTGCCGGAGGGGCACCAGGTGTGGGCAACGGTGGGATTGCCGCTGAGATAAGCGCCGACGGCGGGCACCGTGATGGCGACGCCGCGCCCGATGGGGGCAGCGGAATTCGCGGACCACGAGGCAGGAGAGGCGGCAAGCGGATAGGTGCTCCAGCCGGTGCTGTTGTTGAAAACGTAGAGCGTGTCGGTGTGGCTGCCCCCCAGAGAGGAACTGTCGACGATGTAGAGGGTTTGGGAATCGGGCGTCCATGCGGCAGCGGCGCAGGGCGCGCTGGGAGTGTTTTCATTGCAGGCTGCCAGGCCGGCGAAGGAGGAGGAAGCGCCGGAGTTGGCGCTGTAGAGATAGAACAGCCCGCGGATCTGATCGTTGATGAGCAACTGATTGGCATTTGGAGAGACGGCGAGAATGACGCCGGGGACCGAGGGATCCTGCCTGGTGAGGCTGTTGTTCGACGTGGAGTAGATCATCAACTCGCGGGAGGAACCAAAGTAAAGGTTGACGCCCAGCTGATCCATGGCCATGGAGTTGGGAACATAAGGCAGGCGCACGGAAGCGCCGGGGTTTCCGGTGAGCAGTTCGATGGAGGAGAAATACTGGGACTGTCCTGGCGCCCCGAACCAGACGAAGTCGCTGGTGGAGCCGGGGACGGTGATGTTGACGGGATTGGAAGCCAGTGCCAGGCCGGTGCCGTTGAGGCCATATTCATTGACGGGGGCGGGATTGCAGGCGGGCGGGTCGCACACCACATAGAGCGAAGCGAAGCCGGGGTACGTAGCGGAGATGACGCCGCCGCCGCCGGAGGAGATTTCGATGGGGTTGGTGGACTGGTAGGCGAGGCTCAAGCCGGTGATGGGGTTGTTGTTGGTGTCGATGACCGTGGTGGTGACGTTCTCGATGTCGCCTTGAGTGATGACACCGCTGGTAGCGTTGTTGGGCAGCGTAACCTTAATGGATTTTGGCGGGCAGGTAGAGAAATAGCCGGCCGACCCCGCCGATTGGGCGATGGAAGCGGTGATGGTTACGGTTCCCGGCTCGAGAGCGGTGATGGTGGAGAAGGGATTGTTTTGCGTTTCGGGACTGATGCTGGCGATGGTCCCGTTGCTGCTCGTGAAGTTGAGGGTACCGATGGACGCACCGCAGGAGGGGACCGGCGTGAGGACGGTGTTGACAGCAGCCTGGCCTGAGCAGCTTGCGGTTCCGCTGGTCATGAGCGCCGAGGTTGGCGGAGCTGTGGCGCCGACGCCGCCGTTTGTGACCACGAGCTGGGTGGCGGGGGCGATGGTATTGGTGCCCGTCAGGGATACCGACGCTGTGGCTCCTGTGGAGCCGTTATTGAAGTTGGTGAGGTAGCAGTACTGCCCTGCCGACCCATAGACCTGACCGATTTGAATGGTTCCGGAACAATTGGCGGTGCCGTTGGAGAGCGTGGCCTGCGTGGGTGGCGCGGATGCGCCCGAGCCCGTGGCGTTCATGACGAGGGGGGTTCCGGGAGCTACGGCATTCGATCCCGTCAACGGCAACGTTGCCGTTGCACCGCTCGAGCCATTATTGAAACCGCTGACGTTGCAGGTCTGCCCGGAGGTTCCGGTAATCGATCCGCCGGATAAATAGAGCGCGCCCGCGACGCTGCCGCTGGCGGCGACGGAGGGCGAGGTAAATGCGCCGCTGGCGACGATGTTCGGGGAGGGAAGAGCGCCGCCGGTGCAGGCGAAATTGGAGGTCACTGAGGCAGGAGCGCAGAACTCGTATTGATGAGTGACACCGTTGCTGTCCGCGAGCGCGTAGCAGGCCTGGGCATCGAGCTCCGCCTGCTGGTTCTGCGAGTAGCATTGCTGCGACGTGGAAGTTGAGGACGAGGAGCCGGACAGCGGCGCAGTGACCAGGCTGATGGCGGTGACGGGCGCATGGATGTAGACGACGATGGGGTTTGAGGCCACGGAAGCGGCCGAGGCCGTGATATAGACAACGCCGTAGGGCAGGCCATTTGTAGAGGGCTTGGGATTGGGGTAGTTGCAGTAAGTGTAGTCAGCGATGCCGCCGCCGGAGTTGCGGTTCCACGTGCCGGCGCAAATGGCGCCGGCGGGGGAGATGTCGGCCAACTGGTTGTTGGATGTGCCCCAACTGACCTGGCCGGCAGGAATCTCGACCGGATCGTTCTTGCAGGTGAAGGCCTGGGGACTGAGAAGAAAATTTTCCTGCCCGTAAGCGAGCGAGATGCTGCTGAATTGGGGCTGCAGCGTGAGCTTAACAATGTCGGTATCCTTCGGCCCGTAGCCGAGGCCGTTGCAGTAGTTGCCCTGCGGGTTGCGGGTGCAGCCTGAGATGGAGATGCCGGCCGGAAGGGCCAGGCCAAGCAAACAAACAAGGGTCAAGAACCGCCGCATGAATCCTCCCCGCTCCGCGCCGTCGAGCCGCGGAACGGTCGCTTAGAACACGTAAAGAAAAACGAATTATCGCCGCCCTAAAATTCCGGGGCCGGCCTGCAACCGGTGGATCGCATCCTGGCTTAAGCGCCGCGGCGACACACTGCCGCAAGTGGCCGGAGAGGCGAGGCACACACTGAATACTCCAAGGAAAAAGTGTATCAGGGCGGGGCTGCCTTCGGCACGGAACCAGCCTGTCGTACGTCTCCGGTGAATAGACTCATCGCGGAGAGGAATGGGGAGCAAAGAAGACAGGGACCGAGGGAACAAGGGAACAAGAAAACAGGGAGCGAGGGAGCAAGGGAACAAGAAGACAGGGAGCGAGGGAGCAAGGGAGCGAGAAAACAGGGAGCAGGGGAGCGAGGGAGCGAGAAAACAGGGAGCAGGGGAGCGAGGGAGCGTGAGTACCGGAGGCGAATCACTGGCCGTGGGCGCAGTCGCGGGTCGGAGTTTACGCAGTTCGCTTCTCCGGCACAGCGGCTGGTCCGCTCTTTCTTGTTCCCTTGTTCCCTTGTTCCCTTGGTCCCTTGGTCCCTGCTCTCATGGCATATAGCGGGCGAACCAGTCGCTGGCGCGTTGCTGGACGTCGAGGATGTGGGCGGGATCGGAGAAGCCGTGGCCCTCGTTGGGGTAAACGACCAGGCGTGCGGGGACGTGAAGGTCGTGAAGTGCGTGCCAGAACTCGAAGGACTGGGGAGCGGGGCACTCGCCGTCGCGGTCGCCGACCACGATGAGGGTAGGAGTGGCGGCATTTTTTACGAAGGTGATGGGCGAGCTCCTGGAGTAGGCCTGGGGGTCGTCGTAGACCGATGCGCCGAAGTAGGGAATCATCCATTGGTCGATGGAGTTTTCGCCGTAATAGGAAAGCCAGTCGGAAATGCCCGCTCCGACGACCGCGGCGCGAAAGCGATGGGTTTGGGTGACGGCGAACATGGTCATGAAACCGCCATAGCTCCAGCCGGTGATGCCGACGCGGTTGGGATCGACGGGGAATTTGGCGAGGACGGTGTCAACGCCGGCCAGGATGTCGCGGAGGTCGCCATAGCCGAAGTCCTTGCGGTCGGCCTGGGTGAAGGCTTCGCCCTGTCCGAAGCTGCCGCGCGAGTTGGGCATGAGGACGAAGTAGCCGAGAGCGGAATAGCCGGTGGCGGTGAATCCGCCAGGGCCCCCATTCCACGAGGAAGAAACATCGGCGGCGGGACCGCCGTGGACCTCGACAATCATGGGGTATTTCTTGTTGGGATCGAAGTGGACGGGCAGAAGGAGCCAGCCCTGAATCTGGAAGTTGTCGTCGGTCCAGGTGAGGGAAATGGCGTAGCCCCATGTGGGCTTGATGCCTTCGTTGAAGTGGGAGAGCTGGGTGAGTGCGGAGGTACCCACGGTTTGCGTGGAGAGCATGGATGCGGCGGGTCCGGCGGCGAAGATCTCCGGAGGCTGATTGAAGGTGCTGGCCTGAAAGACGAAGAGGGAATGATCGGCGGTAACGGCGAGCGAGCGATCGAAGCTGGCGATGCCAACCGCGCCGGGCCAGGTGAAGACGGGCGCGGCAAAGCTGGTGGCGACGCTCTCGCTGGTACGGTCGCCCTGCAGGCGGAAGCGGACGAGACGATTGACTCCGTTGGCGAGTTCGCAGGTAAAGATGTGGTCATTGTCTCCCCAGGCGATCCATTGCGAGGACGCGGGGCGGCCGGGAGTGAGATTGCGCGGCTGGCGGCCGGCAGCTTCGCCCGCTGCGTCCGCCTTTGCATCGACGACCCAGACGTCGCCGCCGGTCGCGCCCTGATCGCTCATGAGGCCTCCTATGAAGGCGATGGCATTGCCGTCGGGCGACCAGCGGGGAACGGCGATTTGGAGGCCGTGGAGGGGGCCGGGGATTTCGGAGGGGGAAAGGATGACCTTTGGCGTCGTCTCCCACCCATCTCGTCCGCCGCTGGACGCGGCGGACGAGTTGGATGGGGCACCCTCAGCACCGTAGGATGGGGCACCCTCAGCACCGTAGGATGGGCCACCCTCGACACCGTAGGATGCGGCACCCGCAGGGGAACTGGATGAGGCGGGCTCGGATTGCGTGTAGAGTTTGGCGATCCACCAGTTGTTTTCGCCGGGGGGATCGGCGGCGATGTAGGCCAGGGATTGGGAATCGGGCGACCAATCGAATTCGTAGACGTAGAGGTTGGCTGGCGTGAGGAAAGTGGGCGCGGAGGGTTGGGGTGTGGAAGCAGAAACAGCCGCGACGCGCTGGATCTCGATATGGTCTTCGCCGATGACGCCGGAGGGCGAGTCCTGGGCGGCGAGTGCGCCGGCGGGACGGGTGGCGCCTTCGACATAGAGGAAGGCGATGCGCTTGCCGTCGGGCGAAAAAGTGGCTGAACTGACGTAGCCGTCGAGATGCGTGAGGCGCTGGGGCGGATTGCCGTCGAGGTGGGAGAGATAAAGGTCGGATTGACCGCCGAGATCGGCGCAATCGGAGAAGAAGGCGAGGGCGGTGGAGTCGGGCGACCAGACGGGTTCGGATTCGGCGCAGTAGTCGTCGGGGGCGCGCGCGGCGGTAAGGCGCTGGCTTTTGTCGAGAGCGCCAAGTGGAGCGACGCGGATTTCGCTGCTGTCGAGCCAGGCGAGGCGCTTGCTGTCCGGCGAAACGGCGACCTGACTGATGATTCGGACCAGTCTTTGGCGGAAGGGGGTGGGGCTGGAGCCGGCGGTGGCTGGGTTCTGAGCGCAGACGGGGAGAGGGGAAAGTGCGCAGAGGAAGAGAGCCAAAGCTGCGCAGCGGGCACTGCGAGGCGAGAGCGGCATGGAGAGATGGTACAGCAGGGAGCGAGGGAACGAGGGAACGAGGGAGCTGGCGAGCAAACGAGCGAGTTTGCGAGATGGTGCGCACGTTCGCGGGTTGGAGGACGACGGAAATCCAGCCGGAAGTGAGGCGAAAATAGGCGATTCTGTCTTATGCGAGGGTTCGCCGCAGAGCTTGTCAAAGGTTGGGGGGCGTGGGATGTGGAGCAAGCCATTGAAACTAAAAGATTATGTGGGCAGAAAATCATTTGCAGATCATTCCGGTCAAATTGGGTAAGCTAAGTGCATTCGTACTGAAATCAAAGTTACGGGCGGCCAAGCGGAAGGAGCTTTGCCGATGTTTTTCGAGCGGCGACCATGGGGCGAGCAGTCACCCCATCCGGGGCGCAACGGCAGGATTATGCGGCCCAGAGGGCCCCTTGGTGGGCACTCCGGAGTTCGAGAGAAGAAGAGA
>CAVXOO010000153.1:0-3991 GCA_963762945.1 uncultured Acidobacteriaceae bacterium
AGAGGATTCACGCCGGCTACCACGTCTTTTCCGTGCGCGCCCGGGGCTCCCTCTCCCGTGGCCGCCGCAAGGTCAAGCTCGAGCCCTTCTCTCATCTTCAACTCCCAGTTCCTCACCCTCATCCGCGCCGGCCTGCCCATCCTCGGCTCGCTCGAAATGCTCGGCAAAATCCAGAAAAACGCCACATTCCAGGGCCAGCTTCAAGACGTCGCCTCACGCGTCAAAACCGGCCAGGAACTCTCCACCGCTTTCGAAGCCCAGAGCGGGTTCCCGCTCATGTACACCACCACGCTTCTGGCCGGCGAGCGCTCCGGCAACCTGACTGAAGTTCTCGAGCGCTACGTCAGCTTCCAGAAGATCGCTCTCGCCCTGCGCAAAAAGCTCATCGGCTCGCTCATCTATCCCGCGGTGCTGCTCACCCTGGTCTTCGCGTTGCTCACGTTCATGTTCACGGTGGTGGTGCCGCAATTCGCCCAGCTCTACGACCAGCTCGGCAACAAGCTCCCCACGCTCACTCTCGCCCTGCTCAGCTTCGGCAAGTGGATGCAGCACACCATCCTCTATCAGGTGCTCATCGCCGCCGCCGCCGCCTACGCCCTCTACCGCTTCTTCCTCACCGAGCGCGGCAAGGACTTTGCCGATGGCGTGCGCGTGCGTCTGCCCATCTTCGGCAAAATCTGGCTCAAGTACCAGGTCGCTCTCTTTGCACGCACACTCTCCACGCTGCTCACCGGCGGCTTGCCGCTGGTGCCGTCGCTTGAAACCGCCGCCCGCTCCATCTCCTCGCGCCGCGTCTCCCGCGCCATCGTGGCCTCCGTCGTCACCGTGCGCGAGGGCAAGAGCCTCGCCGACTCGCTCGCCAAAACCGGCGTCTTTCCCGGCCTTGCGATCGAGATGATCACCGTCGGCGAGCAAACAGGCGCGCTGCCGCAAATGCTCAACTCCATGTCCGAGTTTTTTGAAGAAGACGTAGCCACGGCCCTGGCCGCCGCCCTCGCCCTCATCGAGCCCGCTATTCTCATCGTCATGGGCGTCGTCGTCGTCTTCATTTTGATCTCGCTCTACCTGCCCATCTTTTCTCTCGGGCAGGGCGGCGCAATGTAGGAGCTCGCCCCAATGATCGAGACCGAATTGCATCACCCCGTGCCCCATCCATTCGCGTTCTTTGCGAATGGGTGGGATACCGCAAAAGGAGGTTCGTCGAATGGCTGAATCGAACGTTGTCCCCATGCCCATACCCACGGCCGGCGACGACCGCGCCCAGGCCGAAGCCCTGGCCCGCCGTTACCACGCCGAATTCGTCAACCTCAAAAACTTCAAAATCCAGCATGAGCTCTTGCGCACCGTCCCCGTCGAGCTTATGTTCCGCTACAACTTCGTGCCCATCGAGCAAACCGCCGACGCCCTCGTCATCGCCGTCAGCGACCCCTCCCGCCTCATGGTGCTCGACGAGATTTCCGGTCTTCTCGGCAGCCGCATCGTCCCCCGCGTGGCCACGCTTTCGCAAATCACCGACCTGCTCAAGAAAACCGAGCAGTCGCAGCGCGTGCTCGACGAGGCCAGCGAAGGCCTCACCTTCGACGTCCTCACCGGCGACGAAAACTCCGACGAAAACATCTCCATTGAGAAGCTCACCAGCGACGTCGAAGACATCAGCCCCATCATCCGCCTCGTCAACACCACCATCTTCACCGCTCTCGAGCGCCGCGCCTCCGACATTCACATCGAAAGCTACGACGATTCCGTCCACGTCAAGTACCGCATCGACGGCGTCCTCCAGGAAGCCATGGCGCCCATCGCCCGCGAGCACCACGGCACCATCCTCGGCCGCATCAAGATCATGAGCGAGCTCGACATCGCGGAAAAGCGTGTCCCCCAGGACGGCCGCTTCCGCGTGCGCTACAAAACCCGCCTCATCGACTTCCGCGTCTCCATCATGCCCACCATTTACGGCGAAAACGCCGTCCTCCGCGTCCTCGACAAGGAGTCGATGAGCGAGAAGTTCAAAAACCTCACCCTCGACGTGGTGGGCTTCGCCGATGAGGATCTGCGCCGCTTCCGCCGTTACATTCGCGAGCCCTACGGCATGGTGCTCGTCACCGGCCCCACCGGCTCCGGCAAAACCACCACCCTCTACGCCGCGCTCAACGAGATCAAGAGCGACGAAGACAAAATCATCACCATCGAAGACCCGGTCGAGTATCAGATTCGCGGCATCACGCAGATTCCCGTCAACGAAAAGAAGGGCCTCACCTTCGCGCGCGGCCTCCGTTCCATCCTGCGCCACGATCCCGACAAAATTCTCGTCGGCGAAATCCGCGACCAGGAGACCGCGCAGATCGCCATCAACTCCGCGCTCACCGGCCACCTGGTTTTCACCACCGTTCACGCCAACAACGTGGTCGATGTCCTGGGCCGCTTCCTGAATATGGGCGTCGAAGCCTACAACTTCGTCTCCGCGTTGAATTGCATACTTGCCCAGCGCCTCGTCCGCACCATCTGCGAGTACTGCGCCCGCCCCGTCACCCATGCCGACGAAGAACTGCTCACCAGCGGCATGAACCCCGCCGACTGGCGCGGCTTCGAGTTCCGCGAAGGCCAGGGCTGCATGGAGTGCGGCGGCACCGGCTACCGCGGCCGCACCGCCATCCACGAGCTGCTCGACCTCACCGACACCATTCGCGAGATCATTCTCGCCAAAAAACCCACATCGGAGATCCGCCGCCAGGCGCAAAGAGAAGGCATGACCTTCCTCCGCGAGTCGGCCCTCGAACGCGTCCGCCGCGGCGTAACCACACTCAAAGAAATCAACAAAGTCACCTTCATCGAAGCATCAAGATAATGCAGGGACGAAGAGACCAGGGGCTAGTAACTAGGGAACAGGAAACAGGGATTAGCGAAAATGGAATCGGCCTCATTGAAAAACTCGACTGGTCATTCCGAGCGATCAAAAATCGCTTGTCATCCTGAGCGAAGGTCGCCGCGGCGACCGAAGTCGAAGGATCTGCGGTTGCTTTTCGCGCTCTCAACTCAGCACGAAAATGGGTGCCCCAGGTCTCGATTCTGAGACCTGGGATAGCACGAACGGTGACTCGGTTCGAAATCTGGGAACGGCTTTGATCCCTCATGCAGCACTTGAACTTGCCACGCAAACCGAAAGGACCACTCGCACTTGCGATCGATACTGAACCGAACCAAACTCGCGAACTCCGCCCGCCCGCCGGCCGCCGTCGAGCTCTCGCCCGAGGGCGTGCTCGCCGCCGCGCTGCCCGCCTCGCGCCGCGGCGCAACCGCCGGCCCGGTCTACGCCTTCGTCCCACTGCCCGAAGGCGCACTCGTCCCCTCTCTCGACGCGCCCAACTTCCGCGCCCCCGAAGCCGTGGCATCGGCCCTCCGCTCCGCACTTTCCGCGGTCTCGCCGCGCACCCGCGCCATCACGCTCATCGTGCCCGACCCGCTGGTCCGCGTCTTCGTCCTCGACTTCGACGCCTTCCCCGTGAAATCCGCAGAAGCCGTCTCCGTCGTCCGCTTCCGCCTGCGCAAAACCGTTCCCTTCGATGTCGAACCCGCCGGCGTCAGCTACCAGGTGCTCAGCCAAAGCGACTCCGAGGTCAGAGTGCTCGCCGCCATCATTCCTGGCCCCATCCTCGCCGAATACGAAGCCCTCATCCGCGATGCCGGCTACGAGCCCGGCGCAGTGCTCTCGTCAAGCCTCGCCGCCCTCGAGGCCGCCGGCGAAATGGAAGGCGTGCTGGCCGCCAATCTCGGCTCGAACTCCATCACCACCGCCGTCGCCAGCGGCAACGAGCTGCTCCTCTATCGCACCCTCGACCTTCCTCCCGAGCCATGGACGCGTGCCGCCGAAATCGAGCGCTCCATCGCCGTCGCCGCCGCCTATTTTGAAGACAAGCTCGGCGCGCCGCCGCTGCAGTTGCACTACGCGGGCATTCTGAGCCCGGAAGAATTTGCCGACTCCGTCCCCAACTCCGGA
>CAVXOO010000154.1:0-10877 GCA_963762945.1 uncultured Acidobacteriaceae bacterium
GAGATCGTGACGTTGCGCCGCCGCTTGTCAGAAAATATTACCTCCGCGGCAAAGACGACATGTCGGGCAGGTGAAAGTCAAGCCAGTCCGGCTCGTGCAATCAAGCGCATCAATCTCATGGACGCGCGATGGCCGCTCGAAGGCCTCTTCGATGTAATCTTTTTTCGCAACGCGCTCATTTACTTCAACGCAATACGCAGGATGTATTTCTGCGCAAGATGGTGCGCTATCTCAACCGCGCGGCTATCTCTTCCTCGGAAATGCGGAGCATATTCCCTGGCTGCACGAGATCCTGGAACCACTGAATCACACCATGTACCGACTGCGGGACGAGAATGATGAATACCATTGGCCAAGCCAAAACCTCGCCCGGCGCTGCATTGCGGCGCTGTCCGCGACCTTCGGGTTATGAGCGGGCTTTGCGCGGGAAAGGCTGGAGCGGGGACGCTCGCCCGCCGCGCAGCCATCGAGTAAGTCTCCACATCGGTGAAGTTGCGGCGAGCGGAGCGGACGTTCCGAACGTTGCTGGGTTCCTGCGTTGCCGTTTGCCTGTACGATCCGGTACTTCGTGCCGGCGGCATGAAATCATATTCTGTTGCCAAGTTGCCCCCCGGGCGAAAAACATCCGCGGTGCGGAATCCATGCAATGGAATTACTCATTAACGAGCGCACCAAGATCGGAGCCGATCGAAGAAGACTCGTCGCCAAGGCGTTCGGCGGAGCAAATGTGCTCCAGGGATCAAAATGCCTCAAGTTGGAAACGGGAATGCAAGATTCGTGCGCGAGTTCCTCGCCATGGAACGGATACCGCTTGTCGCCGAAAGGATGGGAGGGGCTCACGCCGTCCATTTGTACTTCCAAACTGATACTGGTAAGGCCACTGTGCATTCTGTCAATGGATCGAGCCTGCCCAAGATCATCATGGCTGAAGGCTCTTAGCGGAATTTGGCTGTTGCCCAAAGATTCTTTGTCGGGGAGATTCCATTGTTTTGAAGGTGCTCAAAAGGACTGGATAGGCCTTTCGAGACATAGCCGACCCGTCTCCCTACTTTCTGCGGCATGAGGCAGCCAGGTAATGGCGAACGCTCCAGGGCGCTGATCGTAGATGATTCGGTGTTGATGTGCCAACTGCTCACACGGATCCTCGCTTCCGACCCCAAAATTGAAGTGGTGGGGACCGCCGCCGACCCTTTTGTCGCCAGAGAAAAAATCAAAGTGCTGAAGCCAGACGTTCTCACCCTGGACATCGAGATGCCGCGCATGGACGGGCTCACGTTTCTGGAGAAGCTCATGCGCGGCCATCCCATGCCGGTGGTCATGATTTCTTCGCTCACCTCCAGGGGCGCCGATGCGACGTTCCGCGCTCTGAGCCTGGGCGCGATCGGCTATGTTTCCAAACCCAAAGTTGATGTTTCGAGCGGCACCATCGAACAGGCAGAAGAGATCGTTGCCATGGTAAAGGCGGCCGCGAAGCAGGCTGCGCCCAGCGGCGCTTCCAGCACGGCGCACGCTCCACCGATGGGGAAAGTCTACACATTCCCGGCGACACAGAAGGTTGTCGCCATTGGTGCTTCAACGGGCGGAACCGAGGCTCTCAAAGAGCTGCTGGCGCCGCTGCCCGCCGACTTTCCGGGAATCGTCATTGTGCAGCACATGCCGGAGGCCTATACACGCCAGTTTGCCGCGCGCCTCGACTCGCTCTGCGAAATACGAGTGAAAGAGGCAGAGGACGGCGACCGCATTCTTGCCGGGCACGCGCTGCTGGCCCCTGGTGGACACCACATGGCCGTAGTTCGAAGAGGAGCGGAAAGTACCGTTCACGTCTACAGGGGCGAACGCGTGAATCGCCATCTTCCCTCCGTGGACGTCCTATTCTCCTCCTGCGCCCGCAGCCTGGGAAGAAATGCTATTGGTGTGCTACTGACCGGGATGGGAGCGGATGGGGCAAAGGGCATGCTTGAGATGAAGAAGGCCGCCGCGTTCAACATCGCGCAGGACGAATCGACCTCTGTCGTCTTTGGAATGCCGCGAGAAGCAATTTTACTCAATGCTGTCGATAGAGTACATCCGCTCGATCAGATCCCCAATGCACTGCTGGAACGGCTGGCATCTCCCTCGCCGAAATTCCGCCCCACTCAAGACTAGTTGTGCGTATTTTCGTTGGGATCGCAGGATAGGCGTATGCCTTCCGGTGGGAATCCACTGCGGCAAACACCCATGAACGAAATCTTGCAAAGGCCGCGCGATCGAACGCTCGGAACAGTTCCAACAAGCTTCATCAGGTGTCCACCAAAAACATGTGGACACCTGATGACGTAATGGAACTAACGTCGATGGTGACTGGACCTGTGCTCACCTCGATCGTTCAGGAGGCTAGAACGTAAAGACCGGTCCAAACTCAACGCGTTGATCCTGCCAGATGCGGACGGTACTGCCGCAATGGTCCAGAACTTGCCCAGCTGGGGATGCGCGGGAACTGTAATGCGTCGGCTCCAATCCGAAGGTGCACCGCTGGTTGATCTTGTAGTAGAGTGCGCGCCGATGAATTGGTTCCGATCATGGGGATACCCAGGCCCTGGCCTGTCTGGTCGGGGCCGGCTGTGTTATGAAAAAAAAGCGGCTGGGACGGCCAATCCGGTGCACAAGCTGGTCTTTGCCAGCGTGGAAAAAAGGGCGCCATCCCGCGTTGTAGCCCTTGGGATTGGCGTTGAACCAGCGCGAGAGCGGCAGGCCAACTTCGGTGAATCCGCCGGAGGCGCGCACGCCGTGCTCGGGAGCCACTACAACCGCGCTTGAGGTGCATGAGCCGCTGCCCGGATTGACTTTGCAACCCAGCGCGGCGAAGCCCGAGGCTCGAAATGTTATCCGGACCCGTGCCCAGGAAGAAGGTGCTCGGAGTTCCGCTATTCGCGTTGACCAGCGGAATTAAGATATGGGCGGTATCGCTGTAGTTGGTTGCAAGCTGGCCGCCCAGCACCTGGCGCATATCCGCGCCGCCGACAACCGCTCACCACGGACCGGTGAACTCACGGCGTAGGCAATTGCGTGGTACGCCGATTGCCGTACATGGCGCTGCTGGCCGTGAAGCCCTTGGCCAGCGATGTGCCAGCGAGGGGCGCGATGGGGATATTCGTTGCCGATATATTCTTCTTCCGAGAATTCTGGAACCATGGACGAGCGCCGGCCGGAACAATCCCGTAAAGGTGTGGCGTGGAGCGACGACAACGGAAACCCGCGGCGCAGGAAAACTTGTCCTCGGCCAGCGGCCAGAAAGCGCTGGCCACTCAGGCGCTCTCGTCTGCCCGTGATGAACTGGCTCACCCCCTCGGCGGGAATTCTCGGCGTGGCTACTGGCAAAAGCAATGATCGTGCCGGCGAGGCTGTTGTCGTTGTCTATGTCATTTAGAGAAAGAGCGTGACGGTTCCGCTGATGGTCGAGGGCGTGCGCACCCAGGTGATTCCCACCACCGCACAATCCCTCGCTGATGGCTCCGCGCGGGCAGCAGTTTCAGCCCACCAGTCTGCCGCCGCTTGTGTTGACTGCAGCTCACCCAGGCCGTTATCTCGCCAAGCAACAGATTGCTCAAACGCTGATGAAGTAGAACCAGCGTTCTTTGGCGTTGGCGTTGGCCAGAGCCTCGACAACCCGAAAGAAGCTTCGCTTGGTGCATTTATGCTTTGACCGCCGTCAGGTGCCCGCAGCCTTGCCGCAGACCATCCGGGGCCTGCGCACTCGCTAGGTGATCATGGACCGCCTGCATGTCACGCGCTTGATCTGGCAGGTCTCCCCCATGGCGCAAAGCCACTGCATGCCCAACATCCGGCTTCGCAGTACCCTGAGCCCGTTCGATCCTCTTGGCTCCCACACGCTCCGCGGTTTGAACCTGAACCCAACCGTCGCTGGAATTCAGTGGCCGGCAGATTTCAGTGGGATCCTGTAGATCGGAATCCCGCAGCTCTGTCCCATCAGGCGGAGAGCGTTGTGGATAAGAGAGGCACTTAATTTGGCGGACAGAGCTGCGGGATTCCGATCTACAGGATCCCACTGAAATCTGCCGGCCACTGAATTCCAGCGACGGTTCAGTTCAGGTTCAAACCGCGGAGCGTGTGGGAGCCAAGAGGATCGAACGGGCTCGCCTGCTGCGAAGCCGGATGTGGCATGCAGTGGCTTTGCGCATGCGCGAGACCTGCCAGATAAGAGCGCGTGACATGCAGGCGGTCCATGATCACGTAGCGAGTGCGCAGGCCGCTGATGGTCTGCGGCAAGGCTGCGGGCACCTGACGGCGGTCGACGTAGATCACGAGCGAAGCTTCTTTCGGGTTGTCGAGGCTCTGGCCAACGCCAACGCCAAAGAACGCTGCGTTCTGCTTCATCAGCGTTTGAGCAATCTGTTGCTTGGCGGTCACGGCCTGGGTGAGTACAGTCGACGCAAGCGGCGGCAGACTGGTGGCTGAAACTGCTGCCGGCGCGGAGCCGTCGGCGACCGCCTGTGCGGTGGTGGGAATCACCTGGGTGCGCACGCCCTCGACCGTTTGCGGAACCGTCACGCTCTTGCTCTGATCGACATAGACGACGACAACAGCCTCGCCGGCACGATCATTGCTTTTGCCGGTGGCCACGCCGAGAATTCCGGCCGAGGGGTTGACCAGCTCACGGGCAGACGAGAGCGCCTGAGTGGCCAGCGCTTTCTGGCCGCTGGCGAGGACGGTTTCCTGCGCCGCGGTTGCCGTTGCGTCGCTCCCGCGCAGGTCTTCTGGACGGGAATGTACGGCCGGCGCTCGTCCATCGTTCCCAATTCTGAAGAGGATCTTATCGGCGACGAATATCCCATCGCGCTCGTCGCTGGCACATCGCTGGCCAAGGGCTTCACGGCCAGCAGCGCCATGTACGGCAATCAGATTGCCGCGCAATTGCCTACGCGTTGGTTCACCGTCGTGGTGAGCGGCTATCGCGGCGCCGATATGCGCCAGGTGCTGGGCGGCCAGCTTACAACCAACTACAGCGATACCACCCATCTCTTCCAAATTCCGCTGGTCAACGCGAATAGCGGAACTCCGGCGCCTTTCTTCCTGGGCACGGGTACCGATAACGTTGCGGGTACGCTCTCGGGCTTCGCCGCGCTGGGTTGCAAAGTCAATCCGGGCAGCGGCTCATGCACCTCGAGCGCGGTTGTAGTGGCTCCCGAGCACGGCGTGCGCGCCTACGGCGGATTCGCCGAAGTTGGCCTGCCGCTCTCGCGCTGGTTCAACGCCAATCCCAAGGGCTACAACGCGGGATGGCAGCTTTTTTTCCACGCTGGCAAAGACCAGCTTGTGCACAGGGATGCCGCCATGCAGCTTGGGTTGCTTGACGCAGCCGGCCCCAACCAGACAGGCCAGGGCCTGGGTATCCCCATGATCGGAAGCAATTTCATTGGCGCGACTCTCTACTACAAGATCAACCAGTGGTGCACCTTCGGATTGGAGCCGACGCATTACAGTTCCCGCGCCATTCCCGAGCTGGGCAAGTTCTGGACCATTGCGGCAGTACCGTCCCGCATCTGGCAGGATCAACGCGTTGAGTTTGGACCGGTCTTTACGTTCTAGCCTCCTGAACGATCGAGGTGAGCACAGGTCCAGTCACCATCGACGTTAGTTCCATTACGTCATCAGGTGTCCACATGTTTTTGGTGGACACCTGATGAAGCTTGTTGGAACTGTTCCGAGCGTTCGATCGCGCGGCCTTTGCAAGATTTCGTTCATGCGGTGTTTGCCGCAGGTGCGATTCCCACCGGAAGGCATACGCCTATCCTGCGATCCCAACGAAAATACGCACAACTAGTCTTGAGTGGGGCGGAATTTCGGCGAGGGAGATGCCAGCCGTTCCAGCAGTGCATTGGGGATTTGATCGAGCGGAAGTACTCTATCGACAGCATTGAGTAAAATTGCTTCTCGCGGCATTCCAAAGACGACAGAGGTCGATTCGTCCTGCGCGATGTTGAACGCGGCGGCCTTCTTCATCTCAAGCATGCCCTTTGCCCCATCTGCTCCCATCCCGGTCAGTAGCACACCAATAGCATTTCTTCCCAGGCTGCGGGCGCAGGAGGAGAATAGGACGTCCACGGAGGGAAGATGGCGATTCACGCGTTCGCCCTTGTAGACGTGAACGGTACTTTCCGCTCCTCTTCGAACTACGGCCATGTGGTGTCCACCAGGGGCCAGCAGCGCGTGCCCGGCAAGAATGCGGTCGCCGTCCTCTGCCTCTTTCACTCGTATTTCGCAGAGCGAGTCGAGGCGCGCGGCAAACTGGCGTGTATAGGCCTCCGGCATGTGCTGCACAATGACGATTCCCGGAAAGTCGGCGGGCAGCGGCGCCAGCAGCTCTTTGAGAGCCTCGGTTCCGCCCGTTGAAGCACCAATGGCGACAACCTTCTGTGTCGCCGGGAATGTGTAGACTTTCCCCATCGGTGGAGCGTGCGCCGTGCTGGAAGCGCCGCTAGGGCGCAGCCTGGCTTGCGCGGCCGCCTTTACCATGGCAACGATCTCTTCTGCCTGTTCGATGGTGCCGCTCGAAACATCAACTTTGGGTTTGGAAACATAGCCGATCGCGCCCAGGCTCAGAGCGCGCAACGTCGCATCGGCGCCCCTGGAGGTGAGCGAAGAAATCATGACCACCGGCATGGGATGGCCGCGCATGAGCTTCTCCAGAAACGTGAGCCCGTCCATGCGCGGCATCTCGATGTCCAGGGTGAGAACGTCTGGCTTCAGCACTTTGATTTTTTCTCTGGCGACAAAAGGGTCGGCGGCGGTCCCCACCACTTCAATTTTGGGGTCGGAAGCGAGGATCCGTGTGAGCAGTTGGCACATCAGCGCCGAGTCGTCTACGATCAGCACCTTCAACCGAGTCGCCATACCCCTGCTTCCTCATCCCGCCGAACGGATGGAGCCGCGCCCGCTTGGAGAAAGGCCTATCCAGTCCTTTTGATTACCGTCAATACAGCCGAACTTCCCCGACAAAGACTCCACCGTCAGCCGCCGGCTTCCAATGAGAGCGTTCAGCCATGACGATCTTGGGCAGACTCGATCCATCCACCGAATGCACAGTGGCCTTGCCAGTGTCGGTTTGGTAGTACAGGTGGACCGCGTGAGTCCCTCCCATCCGCTCGGCGACAAGAGGTATCCGCTCCGTGGCAAGGAACTCGCGCGCAAATCTTGCATTTTCATTTCCGATTTCCTGCATCTTGATCCCCGGGAGTACGTTGGCGCCGCCAAACGCCTTGGCCAGGAGTTTTCTCCGATCGGCTCCGATCTTCATCAGCTCGTTAATCAGCAGTTCCATTGCATGGATGCCGCATCGCGGGTTTTTGTCGCCTAGGCGGCACCTCGGCAAGAGAATATGATTCATGCCGCCGGCACGAAGTACCGGATCGTACAGGCAAACGGCAACACAGGAACCCAGCAACGTTTCCAGAACGGCAGGCTCCCGGCTCGCCGCGACTTCGCCGATGTAGAGACTTACTCGATAGCGGCGCTGCGGGCGAGCGCTCCCCGCAGCCAGCGTCTGCGGCGCCGAAAGCCCGCTCATAACTCGCAGGTCGCGGACAGCGCCGCAATGCAGCTCCGGGCGGGATTTCGGGTTGGCCAATGCGTTCATCGTTCTACGTCCCGCAGTCGGTACATCGTGTGCCGCAGAGGTTCCAGGATTCCGTGCAGCCAGGGGATGGGTTCAGCATTGCCGAGAAAAAGATAGCCGCGCGGCTTAAGATAGCCCACCATTTTGCGCAGGAATTGATCCTGGGTCTTGCGGTTGAAATAAATGAGGGCGTTGCGAAAAAAGATGACATCGAAGAGGCCTTCGAGCGGCCATTGCACGTCGTTCAGATTGATGCATTTGAATTCCGCGAGCCCCGTCACAACTGGCTTGACTTTCACCTGGCCCAACATGTCGTCTTTGCCGCGGAGGAAATATTTTCTGACAAGCGGCGGCGCAACGCTGGCCAGTGAATCGATGCTGTAGACGGCACGCCGGGCGGTTTCCAGAACCTTGGTGTCGATGTCGGACGCGACTACCTCAATCTTCCAGGAGACGGGGGCAGGGGGGAGTGCCGAAAGGCCAGTGCCCGCCGATCGAGGGCCTTCGTGCGGGGGGCGCTTGGCGCCGCCACGTGATTCGAGCGCCTCAAGCAGGGTGATGACGATCGAATAGGCTTCCTCGCCGGTGGACGAAGCGGCGCTCCACACGCGGATGGTTCTCGAGCCCCCGCTACGAGCCTCGGACCGCATCGCCGGGACCACCGTGTTGGCCAGAAACTCGAAGTGATGGCGCTCGCGAAAGAACGAAGTCTTGTTCGTCGTTACGCAATTGATCAATTCGCGAATTTCATCGCCATTGTCGTTGGCGTTCTGAACAAACAAGTAATAATCGGCAAAACTTGCCAGGCCGTGCCGGCGCAGCCTGCGCAAAAGGCGCGAAGCCAGCATGGTCTGCTTGCCGTCGCGCAGCCAGATTCCAGTGCGCTCGTGAATCAGCGAGCGAAACAGCTTGAATTCGTTGAGCCCCATGGGGAAGAACGAGTTGTCGAATGCGGGCGCCGGCAATTCAGTCCTCCTTTTTTCATGGCTCGCTTCATCTGTCGGACGCTACGCCGCAATGGATTGCGGCAACGCCGCCTCACAGTCCGAGAGCAGCTCTTCCAGGTCCAACGCCACGGTGAGGTGTTCGCGCGATTCGAAGACTCCATCGATGAATCGCGTATCGACAGCCGCGCCGAAGTCGGGCGCTTCGCGCATGGCGTCGTGCGCGACCATGAGAACGTCGCAGACCGCATCCACCAGCAGTCCTACGATTTTGTCGCGTATCGTGGCGATCACAATGACGGTGAACTTGTCGTAGTCGATCGCTGGAAGGTGGAATCTCATGCGCAGGTCGATGACCGGCAGAATGGTTCCTCGCAAGTTCATCACACCCCGAACATGCGCGGGGACGTTGGGAATCGGCGTCACCGGGGCATATCCGCGAATCTCCCTGATCTTCAGGATCTCCAGCCCGTATTCCTGGCCGTTGAGCAGAAAGGTGAGAAACTGCCGCGATTCCTCGACGCTGTTTTCGGCCAATGCCCTCATGGTCATTCCTTTCTGAAATCACTGTGCCGCGGTACGGATATCGATCGTTATCGATGCCGGCTTCCGCTGTGACTGCATGGCCACCGTCTTAGAACTCCTCGAAACTGGCGTCGCTATCTCTGTTACCGCCGTGAGCCGCTGCGGCTAACACCGCTTGCCGGCCAGCTAAGCTCACTGCGCTGCAAGCTCTCGGTTCCGCCGTTGCCGTAGCGGCGCTTTCCGTCATACTGCTGGAACCTCGCGCCGTCACGCCCGGCTGCCGCGTCTTGCTTGCGTGCGACCCGAAATGCGGGAAACTCGCCTTAGTGGAATGCACCAGCCTCGGGTTTGCGGAATGACCAGGCTTCTCATCGCGCATTTGCCGGGTCTCAAATTCCCGCGCGGATCTTTCGCCTGGGCCGAAGGTGAAGATGTTGACCAGCCGCATCAGATGTGCGGCCTGCTCGGAAAGCGAATGCGCCGTCGCCGAAAGTTCTTCGGTTTGCGCCGAGTTGGCTTGCGTCACCTGGTCCATTTGCGTCATTGCGCCGTTCACCTGCTCGATGCCTGTGCTTTGCTCCGCACTGGCCGCCGCAATTTCGCCCACGATATCGGTCACCCGTTTCACCGATCCGACGATGCCGTGCAGCGTCTCGCCCGAGCGGTTCACCAGTCCCGAGCCGGCTTCCACCTTGCGCAGGGAATCCTGAATGAGGCCCTTGATTTCCTTGGCCGCAACCGCGCTCCGCTGCGCCAGGCTCCGCACCTCGGAGGCCACCACGGCGAAGCCGCGCCCCTCATCTCCCGCGCGCGCCGCCTCCACCGCGGCATTCACCGCCAGGAGGTTGGTCTGGAAGGCGATTTCGTCGATGGTAGAGATGATGTCGGAAATCCTGGCCGAAACGCATTGATCTCCGTCATGGCCGTGATCGCGGTCGAGACCACGTCCTGCCCCTGCAGGGCGGAGTCTTTCGAGCAATCCGCAAGCTGGCTGGCTTGGCTGGCGTTGTCGGCGCTATGCCGCACCGTCGCGGTAATCTCCTCCAGGCTGGCCGCGGTCTGTTCGAGGCTGGCAGCCTGCTCCTGGGCGCCGGCGGCGATCGATTCGGCCGCGGCCGCAAGCTGCTGCGAAGAGCAACTCACATGTGCCGCACTGTCGGCTACCTCTTGCATGGCGGCGTTAAGCTTCTCCACGGCCCGATTCAGCGCCTGCGCCATTCGTCCCACTTCATCCCCGGTCTCCACTTCGAGCGAGACCGTCAGGTCGCCGTCGGCAACTCTCTCGAGCACCGCCACGGCCCGCCCCAGGGGGAAAGAGAACCCACGCGCGATGACGATACTTAAAATCAATCCAAGCAGCAGCGAGACGATTGACGCGCTGAACATCAGGATGCGCGCCGCCTGATACGCCTTGTCGTTGGCCTGGAACTGCAGTTCCGCATGATCGGTTTTCAGAGTTCGGGCCACGTTACTGGCGTCGAGAATGATGGACCGGAAGTGAACGCAGGCCGCCAGCGCCACATCCGCCGCTGCCATATCTCTGGCCCCGAGCGCGCGAAACAGGTCAGCCTGCACACGCTCATAGTCCGGCAATGCGTTGCGAATGATGGACAGTTGTCCCGCCCCTTGTCGGTCACAAAGAGCTTGTCGGCAGCGTCGAGATCGGCGTGGAGATTGACCATACTGGCCAGTTCGTCTTTTTCCGAAGCTGCGATAGCGGCGCTGTCGGAGAAGCGTGCAAACGCGTTGAGGTCGTCGCCCCTGATCGTGGTCACATCGATCGTGATTCGATCCGC
>CAVXOO010000155.1:0-8451 GCA_963762945.1 uncultured Acidobacteriaceae bacterium
AAGTAAAGGTCGGCATAGTCGCCGCCCGCGCTCAAGGCCTCGCCCAGGCAGCGCTCCAGCAGCCGCTCCGTCAAGCCGAATTTCTCAAAAAAGTAGCGCCGATGGCTCGGTTTTGGGGAAGTTTCAGGCTCCATCATCGTAACCTCAGTGTACCCCGGCGGCGTCTTACCTTTCAGACAGGCAGAGCGCCCGAGCCCGCCGATTGAGGTTGCACGATCGGCGCGTTATTCTTCTGGATACGTGCAGCGGCCACGCGCTTTCGCCTGCAAATCTCTGCATGTTAGGATTCGTTCTATGAAGAAATTGCTTGCAACAGCGCTGCTATTGATGGTGTTTGCAAGTCCGGCCTTCGCGTTTGGATTTCATCACCATCACCAGCCGGATTACCGTTATCACTCGCCTCGTGGCAAGGATTTCAATCAAAACCACAAGCACCATAAGCACCATCGGCATCATCAACACGCTTAAGCACCGGTTTTGGCGAGGTCTTTTGCCTCCGCCTGTGCGCCAGCGGTCATCTTCCCCTCCTGACCGCGTTTCATTCCCGCGGCAAATCGTGCTAACGTTCTTGCCATGACCGAACAGGACGATCTTCGCTACCCCATCGGACGCTTTCGCCCGCCCGCCGCCAGCATGCCCGGCATTCGCGCAGCGTACATCGAAACCGTGCGCCTGCTGCCCGAGCGGCTGCGCGCCGCGGTCGCCGGCCTCAACGACGCCCAGCTTGACACCCCCTATCGCGACGGCGGCTGGACCGTGCGTCAAGTCGTGCATCACTATGCCGACAGCCACGCCAATGCCTTTGTCCGCTTCAAACTCGCCCTCACCGAGGATTGGCCCACCATCAAGCCCTACGACGAGGCCGCCTGGGCGCGCCTCCCCGATTCGACTCTGCCCATCGACGGCTCGCTGGTCTTCATCGACGCGTTGCACGCGCGTCTCGTCAGCCTTCTTAAGGCCATGTCGGAAGATGACTTCCAGAAAGGCTTTGTCCATCCCGAGCGCGGGCGCGTGACCCTGGCCAACAATCTCGCCATCTACGAATGGCACTCGCGCCATCACGTCGCGCACATTACCAACCTGCGCGAGCGTATGGGGTGGTAAGGGAGCGCCATGTCCGCCGGCGCCTTTAAGGATCGATCGGAACCCGGCGCACCAACCCGGCGACAAGAGTCCGGCGCTGGGGGCCCCGGCGCCACGGCCGCTCCGCCCGCACAACTTGTTGCGATCGTCGAGACCTATCTTGCCGACCATCCGGCCGCGGCCTTCCTTGAAACGGCCGCGTCCTGTTCGACATGCGCACCGCGCGCTGCTCCGTCGAAGAGTCGCACGGGCGCTGCCTCCTCCAGCTCTGGAGCGGCGAGCGCAACCTGATCCGCACCGTCGTCGAACGTAAAACCGCGCGCGCAATCGCTGCGCCTGGCCACGCGCAAGATGGGCGCAGCCAAGCCGCAGTTCCTCGAACTCGTCCCCACCAGCGACCGCCGCACGCCCACCACGCGCGACACCGCGCGCCGCAACTATCAACGACTTTTGGAGCGCGTGCTCACGCGGCATTTTGTCGGCGCAAAGGTCGACGGCCTGCGCACGGCCATGGATCTCGAGCACAGCTTCGGACCCGCCTATCTCCGCGGCCGCTTGCTGAGGGGAACCGCGGCCGATGCCGTGATCGGAGTGGGCGCAGAGGAATCCGTCGCCGCCATCGACGGCGTCCTTACCCTCGGCATTCTCTGGCTCGACTACTGCCGCCAGCACGCCGACACGCGCCATCACTTCGGCGGCCTCAAAGTCGTCGTCCCCGCGGGCGCATGGCGTCCCACCGCCGAGCGAATGGCCTGCCTCAACCATGCCGCCGCGAATTTCGAGTTGTTCACGCTCGACGAGCGCAGTGAAGAGCTCGCCCCCGTCAACTTCCGCGACACCGGCAACCTGGACGCGCATTTGGTTCACGCGTTTTCTCCCGTCGCCGCGCGTGAACGCTGTCAAACCGGAATTGCCCGTCTTCTCGCTCTCGTGCCCGATGCCGCGCGCGAGCGCGTCGAGATCCGGCCCCGCTCCGCATCGGAAGTCGCCCTGCACCTGCACGGTCTCGAATTCGCCTGCGTGCGTCACGGCGCTTCGGCGCACTCTTTCGCGCGCCAGGACGAGATCACCTTCGGTGCGGGACCGAGCGAAACTCCACTCACCGCGGAAAACGAAAACCTCTGCCGCGATCTCTTGCGGCGCTTGTTTTTGAGCCGGCACGCCGACGGCGCGCACACCGATCCGCTCTTCCGCATGGCGCCCGAACGCTGGCTCGAATCGCGGCTGCGCACGGCGCTGCCGGAGTTGCTGCCCGAGCTGCGCGGCGATCTCGTCTACAGCCAGGTCCCCGCGCTTTCTACCGGCGACCGCGGCATGCTCGATCTGCTCACGCTCGACCGCAACGCGCGCCTGGTGGTTCTGGAACTGAAAGCCAACGAGGATTTGCATCTGCCCTTGCAGGCTCTCGACTACTGGATGCGGGTGCGCGCCCTCAACGCCGACCGCAAGCCCGGCGCCCAACCCGCACCACGATCCGCCGAGCCCGTCTCGGCCTTCACGCGCAGCGGCTACTTTCCCGGCGTGGAGATTTCCGCGCTGCCGCCGCGACTCGTCCTCGCCGCGCCCGCGCTGCGCATTCACCCCGCCAACGAGCCGGTGCTGCGCTACCTCGCACCCGAGATCGAGTGGGAACTCCTCGGCCTCACCGAGCACTGGCGCCGCGAACTAAAGATCGTCTTCCGCAAGCGCAGCCGCGCGTCATAGCCTCTTGCTCGCGGTTGATCGCGCCGCATGCGAGTGCTAGCATTGTTCCCCTGATTCCCCGCAAGGAGGTTGCTGTTCCCCGCGTTCGAAAGGAGTGCGCATGGGTGCCACACGAATCAACACGCTTTGGCTTGCCGCCGTGCTGGCGGTGGCAGCCGCCGCGCCAATTGCGGCTGCGGGCCAAGACGCTGCGCCGGCCGGTGATACGCGGCTGGATGAGATGAACGCGCAGGTTGAGCAGCTCTACAACCAGGGCCAGTATGCGGAGGCTATGCCGATCGCAGCCGAGGCGCTGAAGGCCGCGGAGACGGCCTATGGCCCTGACGATTTCAGGGTCGCAAGGGAGCTGAACGACCTGGCGGAGATTGATCAGGCGCAGGCTCGGTACGATGAAGCAGCGCAGCTGCTCGAAAGAAGCCTCAGCATCTGCGAGAAGGCCATGGGATCGGATCACCCGGTCGCCGCCATGTATCGTAATAATCTTGCCGGGGTCTACAAAGAGCAGGGTAAGTTCGCCCAGGCCGAGGCGCTTTACCAGAGCAGCCTGACAATCTTCGAGAAGAACTTTGGTCCCGACGACCCCTTCGTCGCGATGATTCTGAATAATCTGGCGGCGCTCGATCTGTCGCAAGGCCGGTATGCGCAAGGGCAGCCGCTTGCCGAGCGCAGTCTTGCGATCGCGGAGAAGCAGTCTGCGCCGGACGATGCGCACATCGATCAGGTTCTGAACACGCTTGCCATGCTCTACGCAGGGGAAGGCAAATATGCCGAGGCCGAGCCGCTCTTCAGGCGCAGCCTCGCGATTCGGGAACGGCTGCATGGCGCAGATCATCCCTCGGTTGCGATTGCGCTCGGCAATCTGGCGTCGCTCTTGGACCAGGAGGGCAAGTATGCCGAGGCCGAGCCGCTGGTTGTTCGCGCGCTGCATATCGATGAGAAGGCGCTCGGTCCCGACCACCCCAACGTGGCCACGGGTCTGGGAATCCTGGCCGATATTTACCAGGACGAGGGCAAATACACCCAGGCGGAGCCGCTCTACCAGCGCAGTCGCGCGATCTACGAGAAAGCCTACGGGCCCGACAGTACCAGGGTTGCTGCCGTTCTTGGACTTCTGGCCAATCTTTACAATGTGCAGGGCAAATACGCCTTGGCGGAACCGCTCTACCAGCAGGCGCTCGGTATCGATAAGACCGCGCTGGGAGTGGATGACCCCAGAGTTGCCGAGGACCTGAACAATCTGGCAACCGTCGACCGGGAGCAGAACCGCTATGCCGAGGCGGAGCCGCTCTTCCAGCAGGCGCTCACCATCTCTGAGAAGACGCTGGGGCCTGACCACCCCGAGGTCGCCGCGTATCTCGGCAACCTGGCCGATCTCTACGAGGCTGAGGGAAAATACGCTCAAGCGGAGCCGCTCTTCCAGCGCTCGCTCGGCATCGCGGAAAAGGCTCTTGGGGATGAGAACCCCTCAGTGGCAACGAATCTGAACAACCTGGCGATCCTTTACGATGTCGAGGGCAAGTGGGCCGATGCGGAGCCAGTCTTCGCGCGCGCGCTTGACAACTTGTTCGCGCAATTTCAGTACAACTCCACATTCATGACGGAGAAAGACAGACTGAGTTTTCTCGACACGGTCTCCTTCGATTTCACAATCTACTTCAGTTTCGTGCATCGCTATCAAGAGAAAGACCCGGCGCTGCGCGGCGCAATGTACAACCTGCTGCTCTGGCAGAAGGGCTTCGTCGTTTCGAGTATCGCCGGCATGCGGCGCCAGATTGAGGCTTCAGGCGACAAAGAGGCCATCGACCTGCTGAATCAACTAGCCGCCAAACGCACCCAGATTGCGGCCCTGCTCAGCACCAAGCCGCCCGATCTCGACCAGTGGCGCAAACAGATCGAACAGCTCCGCGCCGAAGCCGACGCAATCGAAAATAATCTCGTCGCCCGCTCCGCGGCATTCGCACAGCAGCAAAAACTCGATCGCGTCACCTGGCAGCAGGTGCGCGACGCTCTCGCGCCCAACGAAGCTGCCGTCGAGTTCGCCCGCTTCCGCTACTACGACAAGAAGTGGACCGACGCTTATTACTACGTTGCATTGGTGGTCACGCGCGAAACCAAAGACGCGCCGCGGTACATCGTGCTCGGCGATAGCAAACAGATCGAGGGCGACGCGCTGACGCCCTTCCAGCAGTCTGTCCAGGCACGCGGGTTGGATGAGCGGCCTGAAGCCAGTCTCCCCGGTGCGCAGGCCTACGGCCTGATCTGGCAGCCGCTTGAAAGCGCGCTTAAGGGAAAGAGTCGTATCTATATCTCTCCCGACGGCGCTCTCAACCAGATTCCCCTCGGACTTGTCCCCGCGCCCGATGGGCAGTTGCTGATGGAACACTACGACCTGCGCCTGCTCTCGAGTACCAGGGACATCCTGCGCACCCAGTCAGCGCCGTCCGCCAACACCGCGCTCCTCGTCGGCGATCCCAGCTTCGATCTGAGCGAAGACCAGCAGCGCGCTGCACTCGAGAAACTGGCTTTGCCACAGCCGCCCGCCGATCTCCAGATTGCGGCGCTCTCGCCCAACGGTCTCTCGCGCGATGCGGCTGGCAGCGGCTCTCAGTTGCCACGCCTTCCCGGCACCGGAGCTGAGGTGAATGCCATCGCGGGACTCATGCAGCAGCACGGCTGGCAGACCGGAGTCTACCTTCAGCAAACCGCCCTCAAACGTGTCGTGGAGCAAGCCAGCAGTCCACGTGTCCTCCATCTGGCAACGCATGGTTTCTTCCTTCCCGACCAGCAAATCAAGATGGCAAAGCCCGGCCAGCCGTCGGGGCTTGAGGACCCGATGCTTCGCTCCGGGCTTTACTTTGCGGGCGCAGACCGCGCTCTGGCCGGCCAACCCACTGCTGAGGGCCTCGACAATGGCGTGCTCACCGCGATGGAAGCCGGCAACCTGAACTTGGCCGGTACCGAACTGGTTGTCCTGAGCGCCTGTAACACCGGCCAGGGCGATGTCATCAACGGCGAGGGGGTCTTTGGACTGCGCCGCGCTCTTGAGGAGGCCGGCGCACACGCGGTGCTGATGTCGCTCTGGAGTGTTCCCGACAAGGAGACGCAGGAACTGATGCAGCTCTTCTACGCGAAGTGGCTCTCGGGCGTCGAAATGCATGAGGCTCTGAAAGAGGCGCAGCTGGAGATGCGCGAGAAGGTAAAGAGCGAGCACGACGGCCGCGACCTGCCCTACTACTGGGGCGCTTTCGTCCTGGCCGGTCGATAGTCCGCCTCTTCCGCAAGCGCAGCGCCGCCCCCATGGATCGCCTGCGGCGTTTTTGCTTTTGAATCCCTGCTGCCCGCTCCCTGCCTTATTGCCGTAAACTGGTTTCGTTATGGCTATCGCTGGTCTTCCTCGCGCCATCAAACCGCTCACCCCCGAGGGCGGGTTTTCGAACGAGCCCTTTACCGACTTCAGCGACCCTGAAAATGCGCGCTCCATGCGCCACGCTCTCGACCAGGTGGCCGCGCATCTCGGCAGCGAGTACTCGCTCATCGTCGGCGGCAAGCGGCTCAAGACTGCGGAGCGGATTCGCTCCATCAATCCCGCGCGGCCGGCGCAAATTGTCGGTGTGCATCAGATGGCCGGCGCGGCACAAGTAGATGCTGCCATGACTGCCGCGCTGCACGCCTTCGATTCCTGGAGCAAGACCCCGGTCGAAACGCGCGTCTCGCTGTTGCTTGGGGCCGCGCAGGCGATTCGCAGGCGCAAGTTCGAGTTCATGGCCTGGCTCACCTACGAAGTCGGCAAAAACTGGGCCGAGGCCGATGCTGACGTGGGCGAAACCATCGACTTCCTCGAGTTCTACGCCCGCGAAGCGCTGCGCCTGGCCGCGGCCATCACGCCCATTCAGTATCCCGGCGAACGCGACGAGCTCTTCTACATTCCGCTCGGCGTGGGTGCGGTGATTCCGCCCTGGAATTTTCCCTTCGCCATCATGGCCGGCATGACGGCCGCTGCCATCGTCACCGGCAACACGGTCATCCTCAAGCCCTCGAGCGACGCGCCCACAATCGCCGCGCGCTTCGTTGAAGTCCTCGAGGAGGCCGGCATTCCCGACGGCGTGGTCAACTTCTGTCCCGGCTCCGGTCCAACATTCGGCAACGCCATCGTCCAGCATCCAAAAACGCGCTTCATCGCCTTCACCGGCTCGCGTTCCGTCGGTCTTGAAATTCATCTCCGCGCCGCGCAACATCATCCCGGCCAGAATCTGGATCAAGCGCACCATTCTCGAGATGGGCGGCAAGGATTCGATTCTTGTCGCCGAAGATGCCGATCTCGACGTCGCCGTCGAAGGCGTAGTCGCTTCGGCCTTCGGATTCAGCGGCCAGAAGTGCTCGGCCTGCTCGCGGGCCATCGTGGATGCCTCCCTCTACGATGTCTTTGTCGAGCGCCTGCGCGAGCGCGTAGCCACGCTCACTATCGGCGATCCGGTGACCAACCCCAATCTCGGTCCAGTCATCAATCAGGCCGCACTCCAATCCATCCTCGGCTACATTGAAACCGGCAAGAAAGAAGGCCAGTTGATCGCCGGCGGCAACGCGCCCGCCACCGATGCCGGCGGCTATTTTATCGAACCGACAATCTTCTCCGAAATTCCGCCGCACGCCGTGCTTGCTCAGGAAGAAATCTTCGGCCCCGTCCTGGCCGTCATCAAAGTCGCCAGCTTCGAGGAAGGCCTGCGCGTCGCCAACAACACCGAGTACGGCCTCACCGGCGCTGTCTACACGAGCAACCCTGTCCAAAAAGCTGCCGCACGCATCGCCTTCCACGTGGGCAATCTTTACATCAATCGCAAGTGCACGGGCGCAATGGTCGGCGCGCATCCCTTCGGCGGTTTCAATATGAGCGGAACCGATTCCAAGGCCGGCGGCCCGGACTATCTCTACCTGTTTACGCAGGCCAAGAGCGTGGCGGAAAAAATAACCGCTGGAGAGAACGAGACACCATAGCCGCTCATGGCGCGCAGGCGATTCCGGTTCGAAACGGTTTTTGATCGCGCACCGGCTCGCCACTGCGAGGCTGTACAATCGACGCCATGAAGAACGCCGCCCCGATCCCCCTCTCCGTCCCCCTCACCGAACTCACGCACAAACTGGAATCCCGCCAGGCTTCGTCTTTGTAGTTCAATCTTTTGGATTTGTTTGAAATTAGGTATGAATTGCTAAAAGTGGAAGTTGATGACAAATTGTTTTATTAGATATCTAAGATGGGTTGATTAGAGTGTACATTATTCTTATCAAAAAAAAACTTGTCAAATTTATTTTCCAACTTTGTTATATGCTCATACAAGTTGTGTCACACAACTGTTCATTTAAAATATTTCACAATTGCATTGCTGTGTGTAAATAAGAACCAACATATGTTGAATACCATAATATATGGGTGGTTGTAGAAGTAAATAATTCAATTTTAAATTACCAAAATATGTAGAAAATATTAACCAATAATGTTGAAATATGTGAAACCCTTAATTGTCAAGCCTAAATCATTGGTTGCTTCAAGTTATTAATGTCATGGGTGTGCAAAAGGTGATTAGACTCACAATTTCAAATAAACAAATGAGTGGTGTTGTTCTAAGTTTGTTTTATTGTTACCCAAAATCAAGTTGTTTGAATTTTCAC
>CAVXOO010000156.1:0-4586 GCA_963762945.1 uncultured Acidobacteriaceae bacterium
GCATCGCTTTCCAGCTCTTCGAGAACCTCCGAGATCGGCGCGATACCCTGGATGCGGTTGTAGTCCACAATCGCGACCAGGTTCGAGAGTTGGTGCTGGGCGGCGAACAAGACGGCCTCCCAGGTTGACCCCTCATCGCACTCTCCATCACTCAGCAGGCAGACAGCGCGATGCTTTGCTCTGTTCAGCTTTCCTGCGTAGGCCATTCCGGCGGCGACGGAGAGGCCGTGGCCTAGTGCCCCTGTCGATACTTCGATGCCGGGGAGCGAATGCGAGACATGGCCGCTCAACTCTGAGCCGTTCTGGTAATGCGTCAGAAGCTTGCTGACCGGGAAAAAGCCTCGCTCTGCGAGCACGGCGTAGAGTCCGCCCCCGGCATGTCCCTTGCTCAAGACAAAGCGGTCGCGATTCGGGCTTTGCGGTGCTCCGGGATCTACATTCAGAATGCCGCCGTAGAGCACAGCCATGATGTCGGCGCAGGAAAAGATCGCGCCGATGTGCGATCCGCCGCCGGCGCTGGTCATGCGCAGTGCGTGGATGCGGATGCGCCGCGCCAGAGCCACGGAGTCGATGGATGCTTGCTGATTCATCTCCGGTATCCGTAGAAGGCGCGAATAGCGTCGCATACGTATTCCAGGTTTTCATCGGACAGCGCCATGTTCATAGGCAGCATGAGCATGCGCTGGAACAGTAGGTCGGTTTCGGAAGGTCTTGCGTAAAACCCAACGCCTTTAGCTGATGCACGGCTTGGCCACCCCACTGAATCAGCGTTCCAATGCCACTTTCCTTCAGATACGCTTTGAGGCCGTCGCGGCGCTCAGCTTCGATTTCATAATTCTGATAGACATCGAAGTGGTCGGGATCGGATCCGGGCGCGGGCGGCAGCACAATTTCTGCAACGCCCTTGAGTCGCTCCGCGTACATGCCTGCCAGATTACGCCGGCGAGTCACGACCTTGTCGTAGTTCTTCAACTGGAAATCGAGGAATGCGGCCTGCAGATTATCAAGGCGCGAGTTGAGGCCCCAGGAAACAATCTCTCCGCTCGTGCTCCGCCCGTGGTCGCGCATCTGGAAGATTCGCTCGTAAATAGCAGAGTCGTTGGTCAGCACCGCGCCGCCGTCGCCGAGACAGCCGAGCACCTTGGCAGGATAGAAACTGATGGCGGACGCCACGCCGAAGGTTCCTGCGTATTTGCCCTTGAAACGGGAGCCGAGACCTTGGGCGGCGTCCTCGATGATCGCAAGGCCGTGCCTGCCGGCGATCGCCTGCAGAGCGTCCATATCGCAAGTGCGGCCGTTGAGATGTGTGGGCATGATGGCGCGCGTGCGCGGAGTAATGGCAGATTCGACCGCGGCTGGGTCGATGAGATGATCGGCGGCGCAGTCAACCGGAATGGGCGTGGCACCAGCGAAGTGAACCGCCGCCGCAGTCGCGATCATGGTGTGGGAGCTGAGGATGACTTCATCGCCGGCGCCTATGCCTGCGGCGCGAACCGCGAAGTGCAATCCATCAGTGGCATTTCCCACACCGAGTACATGCTCGGCGCTTAAGAATTCTGCCAGATGCTTTTCGAACTCTGCCAGATCATGCTGAAGGATGAAGGCGCCACGGCGACCGACCTCACAAAAGACTTCGATAAACTCGTCCTGCCGCGACGTAAACACATGCGGATAATTAAAAAAAGGTACAGCGGCAACCTTCACGGGACCCATTCTCTCCTCCATTCACTGATTTTGTGCCCTGTTAAACCGATCTACTTCATGCGAAGCTCCCGCTGCTCCAAGGTTGGTCTGCGGTTCGGCAGCGGCGAGAGGCGACAACTATCCCCTAGCCCGCCGCCGCCGTTTGCATTTCGTCGATCATGTTTTCTGCTTTGCATGCGCCACCGTTTCGGCCAGCTTTACCCGCGCCGGCAGGGCGCCCAGTACTGAAATGCAAGATGGGCGATTTGATCAACCTCCATGTGGGCGCGGAAAATGCCACTCTCAGGGAGAAACCGATCACGCCATGCACGATCCGGTACGGAAGTCAGTCGGACCTGAGCAACCGTTTCGATCAGTCCGCAGCTCTCTCCAGCACAAAGGTGAAGATCCACGCCATGCGCTGAAGGTAGGGTGTCTTTTCCAGCACCTGATCGATCGCATCGGCAATTGGCAAGAACCAAGGGATTTTGCCGCCTAGATATCCAATCACATGCCAAAACCGGACGTCCTTAACGGTGAAGAACCTGGAGGCAAATTTGACATCGGCCAAATCGAGAATATGAGCCTTCTCCCAGTCAGTGCGCATTGCCGGAGTAAGGTATCTGTACAACTTAATCGCAGGGTTGTAGTCCAATGCTTCCACCGCGAGAATCTTTCCGCCCGGCTTTAGAATGCGCCGAAGCTCTGGGAAGGCGTAAGACAAATCAAGGTGGTGCAACATTCCGGAGCAGACAGCGACATCGATCAACTTGTCAGGGAGCTTGGTATTCTCCGCATCCGCCTGAAAGAACCGTATTCGGTCAACTATGCCCTGTTCCGTAGCCGAGGCCCGAGCGTTCTCGACAGACACACCGGATATATCAAAGCCGAGGCTCAAAGCTGCCCCGGCCTTTGCGGCCGTGATGGCGAGCCCCCCATTTCCGCAAGCGTAATCCAGGAATATCTTGCCCTTCGCTTCTCGGGCAATCCACTTTGTTAGAAAACGGTTTGATCGCTGTGTTGCCGAGTAGTATTTCCTGTTTCCAAAGAACTTATCATAGCTGTTATCTGCCTTCAGTCCTTCCACCCTCAGTTTGTCGCGTTCGCAGTCGTGAAACTCCAACTCCTTTCTTTTCCTCTCGTTAAGTGAGGAATTCCATTGCTCGTCGGAGATTCGGTCAATCTCGTCGATTTGGTGAAGAAGGCTGTCGATCTCACTGGTGGGTGTCATTTTTCTCCTTACCTTGCTGCATCTTCGTGCGACGAGGGCTGAAGATGCGGACTATGTTCTTAGGCTTCACACCCGACCGGAAGAGCTGGTACCAGGCCGCCCCGATCCGCATCCAATGTCCAATACCCGGAGACCAGATGGCTCCGCGTCGATCTGTCGAAATGCCTGCACAAAAGAACGTTCGCTGGCAAGGGTCTGAAAGAGAACTCCCCGACTGAGGCGCAGATCGTTTCGATTGACGCAGGCTTTGCCGTAGTACCGGGCTCACCACCTTCGCTGTTCAATATCCCGCACTCAGACCTGGGTCTCGCTCATCTCCGTTCCCTATCGACTGGGAAGAATCTCCTGCTTCCGGCCGTGGCTCTCGCACAATTGCCCCTTCGTTCGTCTTCGCAGCTCCCGATGGAGCCGGCTTGGCGCGGAGGCGGTCGGCGATGGCGGCCAGATGCGCTTCCATCGCCGGATACACCACATCGGTGCTGAACTCCTGGCGAAACAGCGATAGAGCGTTGGCGCCAAAACGTCTCAGTTCTTCTCTGTCCTGCTCTAGCCTGATCAAACATACGGCCAGCGCGCCGGCATCTCTCGATGCGTAACTGAGCCCGCACTCCCATCGTTTGAGAATCCCACATAACATGCCGCTCTGCGGACTCGAGATCACAGGAAGACCGGCGCTCAGATACTCCACTGCCTTGTTGTTGATGCTGGCAAGATAGTCGTACCTCTCGGGAAGCGGGTCCAGCCCTACCGAGGATCTCTGCATCAGGGTTAGAATCTGGGCGCGGTTTACCCACCCGGGCAGTACGACATTGGGAAGCGCTGCGGAGGCACGGCGGTACTCCTCCAGTCGTTCGCCCTCGCCACACAAAACGAACCGGATTGGCTTCCCACTCGCCCACAGCCGGTCTGCCGCCTCAACGGCGTGGGCCAGATCCAACTGCCGGCCGACGTTGCCAAAGTAGCAGACAACCATCTCCGATGTATGGGCATGAACGCCGTGCGCATCCCAGAATGTTTCGGCGGCACGCAATTCCGCGAGGTCGCCAGGCTCGGCGCTGTATGTGAATGGGAAGGCCCGGTCGAATCCGGTGCGCGAACGCCCGGCTCTCTCCAAGCCCCAATCGACAAAATCCTCTGTGATCCCGATCAGGGCAGTGGCTGAACTGCAAGCGCGGCGTCCCTGGTTGAACAGCGGCTTGAGCAGGATGCGAGCCAGCGGTTTCAACGCGGTCGGGGCTGCTTCCGCGAAGATATCCGGCCACATGTCCCTCAGGTCGATGACTACGGGCACTCCCCAACGCTTCCCGTAGGACACCGCGGCCAGACACATCTCCACCGTGGGAAGTGCGGCAACCACAATATCCGGCTTCTCTTCTTCCTGGCTGAGCCGGGAAAACTTGCGCGCCACCTGCGAGTGATCGATGAAGCGCGCAACGGAGACGTTGCGCCGGTAGCCGCATCCGCGCAGCAACCGGATCCGCAGCCCGCCCGGCTCCACAATCACTGCGTCCTCTGCCGCCAAATGCTCTTTTCGGAAATGATCGAAGGCGGAAGTCCACCACACCACGTGGTGACCGCGCGAAGCCAAGAAACGGGCGAAAGAGCCTGTTCTGTGCAGACGGTCGCGCGAACCGGGACCGGTAGGCACCGGTTCACCAATAGTGAGCAGCCA
>CAVXOO010000157.1:0-3615 GCA_963762945.1 uncultured Acidobacteriaceae bacterium
GCCACATTGTCTAGCGTTAAAAAATGGGCGGCAAAGCTCTCGCTCGGCCGCCGCCCTGTCCCTGGGTTGTCTTGAAGGTACTGCAGTCTTACTAAACCTGAAACGCTGTGGAGCGCCGGGGCTGATTTCTTAATCCCTAGTCCCTACGTTCCACAGTCCCTGCTCTTACTGCAAGAGCTTGAGCACTTCCTGCTGCACACTATTTGCTTGCGCTAAGGCGGCGATGCCGGTCTGGCTCAGGATCTCGTACTTCGACATGTTGGAAGTGGCCGCGGCATAGTCGGTGGCCTGGACCGCGTTTTGCGCCGAAACCACATTCTCCTGTTGCGTGCTCATCACCTGGCTGATCGAGTTCAGGGTGTTGATCTGCGCGCCGATGTAGCCGTCCTGCGCCGCGACGTCGGTGATGGCCTCGTTCAGCTGGTTCAGTGCAGACTCCGAATCGGTTTGATTGAGCAGGTTGGTGCCGCTCAGGTCCTGGCCCGCGCCGTCGGAGTAGCTGATGGTCGCGATGCCCGTGGTGCCGTCCGTGTCCGTCGTCATTGCCGTGGCTGTCGTGCCGCCGTTTCCGTCGCTGGTGTCGGTGACGGCTCCGGTAACGCCGGTGCTGTAATAGGCCACCGGCGGAACAAAGCTCGGCGTCGTAGTGAGCGCGCCGAACGTATCCACCAGAGCGCCAAAGTTCGCTGCTGCAATGGTCGCGCCCGAGTCGGGCGCAGTGGAGGAGAAGGTCACTGTATTTCCGACCGCGACTGCGGTGATGCCCACATTGGCAGTGTTCACCAAGGTGGCAAACTGTGCCATGGTGGTCAGTGCCGGAACGTTGATTGCCGCCGTGACCACTCCGTTAGCGCCGTTCAACGTAAAGGTTCCCGAAAGCGTTCCCGCCCCTCCAGCCGACAGGGTCCCGATCACACCGGCTGTTGTCGCCATGTCAGCCAGCGGCGTGGGCACGTTGGTGACGGCAACCGCATCCCCGGGATTTGTAACATCGCTAAGGCTCGTGCCGCCCACAGTCAGCGTCGAATTCGAAGAATTCAGAACCAGGTTGTTGCCGTTGATCGTTGCCGTGACATCGTAGGCGCCCTGGTTGATGTAGGTCTGCAAATTGGTGAGCGTATCGGTCGAGTTGGCTTTGCCGAGTGTGATCTGGTTGTTGCCGATGGTCAGCGTACCATTCAACGTATCGCCGGGGCCGCCGGCGGCGAAGAGATCTCCGACCACGCCCTGGTTCGGACCTGCGCCCACGTTCTCGCCAGAGATCAGGATGCCGGTCTCGTCCGCATTGCCTAGCGCGCTGGCCACCGATGCTGTGCCGGCTTCGCCCGCCGTGGTAAAGGTGGCGCTCAAGCCCAGCCCCGCGGCGTCGATTGCGTCAATAAGGCCCTGCGCAGTGTTGTTGTAGGTTGTCCCCGCGCCCACCGTGATCGGCGCGCTCGCCGTGGTAACAGCTCCGCCGGCGCCCTTGGTCAGATACTTCACCGTGATGGTCGTGCTCGCGCCGCTCAGGCTGTCGGTCGCCGACGCATTCTTGGCGCCGGTAGATAGATTGATGAACACATTGTTCTGACCCGAGGCGTACGACATCTGGCCGCCCGTGTCTCCCACGCTGGTTTCAGACAGCGCGCGGAGGTTCAGGTCGTCCACCGACGAGCCCTCGGCTGAGGAATCGCCCGTGTAGATGGCCACGACGGTGCCGTCAAATACCTGCTGCTGGTTATACGTGGTGGTCGATCCGATGTTGTTGACCTCGGAAAGGATCGAGGTGTACTCCTGATTGGCCGCACTATCCTGCGAGCTGTTGAGGGTGCCGTTGGAGGCTTCGGTGGCCAGCGTGATGGCGCGGTCCAGAAAACTCGTCACCTGCGACAGAGCGCCATCGGCGACCTGCAGCAGGCCCACGCCTTCTGTGGCGTTGGTCTCAGACTGCGTGAGGGCCGCCGAGTTGGCCGCCAGGCCGTTGACCAGCGAGAGGCCGGCTGCATCGTCTGCACCGGAGTTGATGCGGGACCCCGACGACAACTGCTGCAGAACGGTTTGCAGGCTGCTGTTCGTGTTGTTGAGATTATTCTCAGCGTAGATCGCTGACAGATTATTCAAAACACCGAGGGCCATGGGATCAACTCCTTTGCGGATGCCTTGTTTCCTGCCCATCTTGCGGCGGCTTCATCTAGAAAGCTCAGCAACCGCGTCTTTCGGATGGGTCTGTTGGCATCCACCCCCTTCATCGGAGCGGGCCGAAATAACTTTAGTCATGTTCGTTAATTTTTTTTGGACGGAGTTTGTCGCGTGTCAAATCAGACTGCTCTGTTGTAGCGCAGGGGGTGTTCCGTTTCGCGGCAGAGGCTGTATTGAAGCGGTGCAGTGGATTGGAGCGATTCGGGGCAGAGTGTCCGCGGGCTTTTGGGCCTGGAGGCTGGGTTTTGTGCGGGTTTTGGCTGCTTTTCACGGCTGGGGACGCCGGGATCGCACGCAAAAAACAAGCCCTCCGGCTGCGCCGGAGGGCTTGGTGAGTGGAAAGGTGAGACGGCCTAGGCTTTGCGCGTGGGCTTATATCCCGACAGGCCGTAGAAGACGATGAACGCGTAGCTGACGATGACCATCACGAAGGCGTGCTGAATGCCCATGTGATCGGCGATGAGGCCGAAGAGGGGCGGAATGACGGCACCGCCGACGTTGCCGATGGTGATGACGCCCGAGCCTTCGCTAGTCATGGGTCCCAACTCGGCAATGCCGAGGGCGAAGATGGTGGGATACATGATGGAGTTGGCCAGGCCGCAGAGTACCAGGCAGCCTACGGCGACCGCGCCCGAGGTCACCATGCCGGCGGCCATCAGCAGAATGCCGAAGAAGCCGAGGCCGACGAGGAGCTTTTCGGGCTTGATTTTTGTCATCAGCGCCGAGCCGGCGAAGCGGCCGATCATGATGAGCAGGTAATAGGCCGTGACCAGGAAGCCGGCGACTTTGACGTCGCTGATGCCCTGCTCCTGGGCGAAACGCACGCCGATGGCGGCGAGAGCAATCTCTTCGCCGACGTAGAAGAAGATACCGATCATGCCAAGGACGACGTGCGGATAGCTCCAGATGGAGCGGCCGCCGGCGGTATCGCCGGGTCGGAAGGCGCGCGTGAGATTCACGGTGGGCAAGTGCAGGCCCATGACGATAAAGCCAAGCACAAAGAGGGCGGCGGCGATCACGATGTAAGGCGTGATCAGCATGTGCGCCTGCTGGGTCGGCGTGCCGTTCTTGCTGGCGTTGGTGAGGATAAAGGTGGTGACGACGACCGGGGCCAGGGCCGAAGCGCCGGAGTTGAAGGCCTGTGCCAGATTGACGCGCAGAGCGGCGCTCGACTCGGGACCGAGGATGGCGGCATAGGGATTGGCCGAGGTTTGCAGGGCACAGACGCCGGTGGCCAGAAGGAAGATGGCGCCGAGGGTGAGCGGAAAGCTGACCAGATTGGCGGCGGGAACAAATGCCAGCGCGCCCAGCACCATGATGAAGAGCGAGATCACCATGGTTTTCTTGTAGCCAACCCACTCGATGAGCTTGCCGGAGGGAACCGAAAAGATGAGATAAGCCAGGAACCAGGCGGCGGTGGCTAGCATGGCCTTTCCA
>CAVXOO010000158.1:0-7313 GCA_963762945.1 uncultured Acidobacteriaceae bacterium
GAATCCGCGCAGCACCCAGTTCAGCCGCGGGATCCGCACCGTCGCGCCGATGCGCGGATAGGTCGCGCTCTCGTCGAGCGCCGCTCGGTAGATCGTGAAGCGCTCACCTCCAAGCAGCGTGACGTACTGCCCCAGCCGCAGATGGTCGCCCAAATAGAATTCGAGCAGTCCCGCATTGGCGCTGACCGGCGCATTTGGTTCCGAGGGTGCGCTGCCGTCGTTCACTTGCACGCCGTATAGATCGTTTTCGTGTTGGTAAAACGAGTAGAGCCCGCCCGAAAAAGTGTTCAAAAATGCACTGGGGCCCGCATCCAGCCGCGCGTCCGCCTGCACTCCGCCGTAGTTCGAGTTCTGGTTCCATGTGGTGGCCACGGGCTGGTCGGCGGGATTCGAGTCGTAATTCGACTGGTTCCAGTGATAAAACGGCGCTGCCGAAATCAGCGCCTTCGCAGAGAAAGTGTGCACCCAGTTGGCAATTGCGAACGAATCGCGTTCCGTCTGCCCGTCCCTCAGCCCGGCCGAGCAGTAGTATTGCGATGCACATTCGTAGTCCCCAGAGCTCGGATCGTACGGAACCTCGAAGAAGTCTTCGCGCAACTGCCCATCCACGCGCAGTTGGTCTTTCGCCGTCTCGTTGCGCAGCAGAGACACAAATCCGCTCTCCGAATTCGTCGCGTCGTGGTAGATCGCCGTTACCGGCGTCGCCAGCCCGTAGTTCGACCGCGAGCCGGTGGCGCTCACGTACCACGCCGACTTTTCCGAGTGGTCGCCCAGCGCAATCTGCGCCTCGCCGGTATATAAGCTGCCCGCGTCAAGCATCATCTCGCCCTCGCGGTTGAAGGCGAATCCATTCCGCGGCAGCACATTGAACATTCCATACGTGCGGTCGCCCAGGTCGGCGTCGTAGCTGCCGCTCATCGTCTCCAGTGAATCGATGTCCTTGGGATCGATCTGCGGTCCCACGTTCGACGCGATCTTGGTATTGGGAATCGCCACGCCGTCGATCAGCCAGCTTGTCTGGTGGCCGCCGCGCATGTGCAGCATGTCGTGCGTCATATACGCGCCGGGAACGTAATCGGTGATCATCTCTGCGCCAATGGTGCGATCCGCGCCCGGCGTCTCCTCGATCGTCTGCCGCGAAATAAGCTGTGTCGGCGTCGCCGTATCGGCTGCACTTGGTGCGCCACTCACCACCACCGATTGCGTCACTGCGCCCACGCTCAGTGCAACATGTAGAACGGGATTGGTGCCCGACGCCAGGCTGATCGTCTCCGTCGCCGTCTCGAAGCCCTTGGCCTCGACCGTCAGCCGATACACGCCGATCGGCGCGGCCGGCAATTCGAACTCTCCGTCGTTGTTGCTCACACCGCTCAGCTCAAACGCCGAGTCCGCGGCGCGCAGTACGACTTTGGCGCCCGCGATGGGCCGGTGCTCAGGATCGTGTACCACGCCGTGTACCGTGGCAAACACCGTCCCCAGCGCGGGAAGGGAAGCGGCCAGCATCGCTGCCGCAACAAGAAGAAAATTACGTCGCATGATAAATAGACCTCCGCATAGACTTCGTTCAAACCCAGGCAGACGCCGCGCTCCGAAGCGTGAAGAGACACTATGCCCGGCAGCACATGGGGGAGTCGTCGAACAAGCTTGCGCCCGCACACGCGCAAGCAGCGCGCCCGAATCGGCAAACGCAATCTGCCGCCCCTCGAAATCGAGGCAGGGAAGTGAAGGCAGTTTGTTCAACGAAAGATTTAGCTGAGGTCCGCCGCGGGAGGGCCGCGTCCCGCATAGACGCCGAGCGGAGCGGAAACCACCCGCGACCACCGCGGCACGGCAACCTGCGACCCAACTGTCCACTCCATTGCCTCGAACGCTAGAGCCGTGACGGCGTGCGCCGGCATCAGCATCGTAATCGTGGGGCCCGGATAGTGGGGGCAGCTTAAAGGATCGGAAACCGCCGGCCTCGGATCGAGCGCCTGTTGCGCCCGCATGGCCAGGATGCGCTGATACATGGCGCAGTGGTGCGCCCCATGCCGCCTGCAGCATGGCGGAAGACTCGCATCCTCGCTGCTGTCAACCAGGGCAGAAAGCGGCCCCAGCCCAAACAACAGCACGAGGAAGATGGAGAAGCCGCGCCGCATCTGATTCGATGCTAGCAGAAGGCAAGTGAACAGTGAGCAGCGGATGTTCCGCGGCAACCAAGACGGGGCGGACGGCCAACGGTGCTCTCCGGTCCCCCGACGGGGTGAGCACAGACCAAATGATTGTTCACTGTGCCCTGTCCACTGTTCACTGTCTCTCTCATTTATCATCAAGACATCGCAGGATTTGGCCGCGTACTCCAATCCAAGGAACTCCCGTGCCTGAAATACCAGCCTCCGCATCGCCGCTCGACGCATCTGCCGCAAGCAACTCCCGCTCCGCGTTGCGCATCGCTATCTTCGGTTTCGGCACGGTTGGCACTTCCGTCGCTCGCATTCTCGTCGAATCCAAACCCCAGGGCCTCGCGCTCACGCACATCTACAATCGCAACGTGGCGCGCAAGCGTGTCGATTGGGTGCCCTCGAACGTAGTCTGGAGCGAAGACATCGATGCCGTCCTCGCCTCCGAGGTCGATGTCGTCGTCGAGCTCGCCGGCGGTCTCGATCCCGCCGGAAGCTGGGTGCGCCGCGCTCTTGAATCCGGCAAAAGCGTCGTCACCGCCAACAAAAAGCTCATCGCTTTCCATGGCATCGATCTGGAGCGTCTGGCCGCGGCCAAAGGCGGCCATCTCAAGTACGGAGCTGCCGTTGCCGGCGGCATTCCCGTCATCCCAGGCCTCGAGCAGGGCCTGGCCGGCGACCGCATCGAGCGCATCGAAGGCATTCTCAACGGCACCTGCAACTTCATTCTCAGCAAAATGGAGACCGGCGCGGAATACGCGCCCGTGCTCGCCGAGGCGCAGGCCAAAGGCTACGCTGAGGCCGATCCCACTGAAAACGTGGGCGGATTCGATGCCCGCTCCAAACTCGCTATCCTCATGCGCCTCGCCCTACGCGTGCAGGTCGATCCCGAGGAGATCGTGCCCCGGCCCATCACCGCCATCACGGCTGTCGATTTCAGTTACGCCCGCGATCTCGGCTGCACCATTCGCCAGATCGCGCGCGCCGAGCGGTCCGAAGGCCGTCTCGCCGCCGCAGTCGGTCCCATGCTCGTTGCCTTGAGCTCGCCGCTCGCCTGGTCGCAGGGAACGGAAAACATGGTCATCGCCAGCGGGCGCTACGGAGGCGATGTGGTCTTCGCAGGCCATGGCGCGGGCGGCCATCCCACGGCGGTTGCGGTGGTCAGTGACCTGCTCACCCTCGCCCACGGTTCGCTCCGCGTCGAGATTCCCTCCGCCCCCGCGCACGTCGGCGCGGAGTTCGAGGTTCCGCATTACATCCGCTTCCTCGTCAAAGACCGTCCCGGCATCGTAGCCGCCATCACCACCGCGCTGGCCAACGAGCAGATCAACATTCGCGCCATCGTGCAGAAAGCCGGCTATCCCGCCGGTGCGCTCCCCTTCGTGGTCACCGTCGAGCCCTGCAAAACCACCGCGCTCAAACGCGCCCTCGCGCCCATCGGCGCCCTCGACTGCATGCTCGTCGAGCCCCTTGACCTGCAAATGCTCGAGTAGGATATTTTCTTGCGGATCGAGATGAGGCAGTCGCTCATTCTCTACGTCCCCGAACTGAGGTCGCATTATGATCGACACCATCTATCGATGTGAAATCTGCGGCGAGGAGAGCCAGAATCCCATTCGCTGGCTCGTGGTCAACTGTAGCAGTGAGCAACTCACGGTCTTTAAGTGGACCAAAGAAGCCGCCGACGCCCCCGGCGCGCGCCACTATTGCGGTGAAGCTCACGCCCAGGTCTACATCAGCCGCTGGCTCGAAGCTGCCTGCTCGTAGAACTGGCGAACTAGGAACAATGGAAAGCGAGCAGCCGAAGCTAACAGCTGACGATCCGTGATCGGAGTCCCGAAGCCCCGCCTTCTCGGTCCCTAGGTCCCTTGTTCCCTAGCTCCCTGCCTTTTTCGCCTTCCCCGTCAACTCCCGCACCACCAGCTCCGGGCTCACCTCGATCACGGAGGGGAACTCCTTTTCCCGGTTGGCGATCCGCTCCAGCAAAATCTGCGCCCCTTGCTGGCCCATCTCGAAAAGCGGCTGATGCACGGTGGTGAGTGAAGGCGTCGAGAAGACCGCCGAAGTCGTATCGTCGAAGCCCACCACGGAAATGTCGCCCGGTATTTCGAGGCCCGCATCGCGAATGGCGCGAATGGCGCCCATCGCTGTCGTGTCGTTGAAGCTGAAAAGAGCCGTGAAGTCGCGGCGCTCTTCCAGCAGAGTGCGTGTTGGCAAGTAGGAAATCTGCGGGTCAATCGGGCGCGGTCCGGTCCGCTTCGGCCAGTGGCTTCCATCCAGTTGAATAGTCAACGCAGGATCGATCTTCAACCCAAGTTCCCCGGCCACCTTCTGGATCGCTGCCCAGCGGTACTCAGAATCGGGAATCGTGCCGGGACCGCGCATAAAGGCAATCCGCCGATGCCCGAGATCGTAGAGATGTTTCAGCGCCACCCTGGCGGCGGCCACATGATCCAGCACAATATTGGTTACCTTCGGAATCGCGCAGTGCGCGGAGATCGCCACCACCGGCACCGGCACGTCCAGCTCTTCCACAGCAGAATTCAGAAGCAGAAAACCGTCCACCGAGCGCTCGATCAGAAGGCGCGGATAGCGCTTCAGCAACTCCTGATCCCAGTAGTGGCAGGCCGTGAAGAAAAAGTAATGCGCGCGGTTCAACTCCTGCACCACTCCGCTCATCACGCGCGTGAAATACCCCTCGCTCAGATCCGGCGCCAGAATCCCCACGCTCATCGACTGGCTGCGCCGCAGCGAACGGGCAAAGTAGTTGGGCCGGTAATTCAACCGCTTGGCCGCCTCCACCACGCGATCCCGCGTCTCCTGCGGAATGGACTTGGCCGAAGGCGAGTTATTCAGCACAAGCGAAACCGTGGTCTGGGAGAGACCCAGATGTTCTGCCAGCATCCGCAGGTTCACATGGCCGCTAGGCGTCTTGCTGTTGCCCCTTGTCATCGTGCGCGTCGTACTGCTTCCTCTCGGGCAAGCATACACTGTTTAGCGCAGCTACATCGATTTTCTTCACATGTTGCCTCTCGCAGCGGCCCCGTTTGCCGCCTCCGTGCCCATCCCCATTGCGGCCTCCGCGGTTCGGGCCGGGGTTTTGCGCGATTTTCACCCCTATGCATCTGATTTTTCTTGCTTGTAACCTGCCATTCACATTCCGCCGTTAGCCTTATCTTTGTGGACACTACTGTGCCCGAAATTCGTATCTCCCAGCCACTGCCCGAACCGGAACCGGAAGCGCTCCTTCCCGCTGCGCATCCGGTCGCGGCCGCTGTCCCGCAGGAGCACTCCGTCATCCGCCGCTATCTGCTCTCGCGTGGCAACTCCGCTCTCGCCGACCGCCTCTTCAAGTTGCTGATGCTGTTGTGCGCGCTCAGCATCTTCATGATCGTCGCCCTCATTGCCTATCAACTGTTCGACAAATCCCAGCTCAACTGGGCGCAATCCGGCCTCAAATTCTTCTATACCGCCTTTCGCGATTCCTATTCCAACCAGCCTGTCTATTGGGACCCGGTCAACAGCCACTTCAGCGCCATTCCCTTTGTTTACGGAACCCTCGTCTCCTCTTTCCTCGCCCTGTTGCTGGCGGTTCCACTGGCCATCGGCGTGGCCATCTTCCTCACCGAAATGTGTCCTGGCTTCCTGCGCGGTCCGTTGGCCTTTCTCACCGAACTTCTGGCCGCCATTCCCTCCATCATTTACGGCTTGTGGGCTGTCTTCGTTCTGGTTCCGCTGCTTCGTCAGTACGTGAACCCCGCCCTCATCCACACCTTCGGCTGGAGCGGACTCTTCAACGACGACAATCCCACCGGCCTCGGCTATGTCTCAGCCGGCATCATTCTCGCCATCATGATACTGCCCATCATCTCCTCGCTCACCCGCGAGGTGATGACCTCCGTGCCTCACTCGCAGCGCGAAGCCGTGCTGGCGCTGGGCGCAACCCGCTGGGAGATGATCCGCACCGGCGTTTTGCGCAACGCCCGCATCGGCATTGTCGGCGCCATCATTCTCGGCCTGGGCCGCGCGCTGGGCGAAACCATGGCCGTCACCATGGTCATCGGCAACACTCCCGAGATCCACAAATCGCTGCTCGCGAACGGCGCTTCCATGGCCTCCGTCATCGCCAACGAATTCGCCGAGGCCACCAGCGACTTGCACCGCAGCGCCCTGGTCGAGATTGGCCTCGCCCTTTTCCTGGTCACCATCGTCGTCAACGCCATCGCCCAGTTGCTGGTTTGGGCCGTCACACGCGGCACGCCCAGGCAGGCGAACTGAGGAGATTCGAGTGAGCACAAGCGCATTCCAGCTCCGATCTAAAATCCGCACGGCGACCGATCATCTCGTCACCGGGCTGGCCATCCTTGCGACCCTCCTGGTCATCGCGCCGCTGGCCGCCATCTTCGCCTACCTCATCTACAAAGGCGCGGCTTCCCTCAATTGGGACTTCTTCACCAAAGTCCCCGCCCCCGAGGGCGAACTCGGCGGCGGCATGGCCAATGCCATCGTCGGCTCCGGTGTCCTGCTCGGACGCCGCGATCACCGGTCATACGTGCAGCCGGAGGAGATGGTCGAGTATCAGAGCGCGCGGTATCAGGCAGCGGAAGCAAACATTCTGAACGAGACTGAATCGTACCTGAACATCGATGGGTATCTCTATGGCGTCGTGAGCCTCAAGGAACTGCCCGACGCGACCTTTCCCGGTATGCTTCAGAACTTTTCGACCCTTGGCTTTCCGATCGTGGTCAGCGGCCAGGTGGTGATCCCGGACCAGGTGAAGGTGCTCAAGAGCTATAAGAAGCGGTTGCAGAAGATGACTGCGGCCCAGAAGGATGCGAACGGCAACTTCAAATCGAATCCGGAGGCTGAGGTTGCGCAAGCGCAGCTAATGCAGGTTCAGCGCGACATCATCTCGTCGTCGCTTAAGACAGCGAAACTGAGTCTTTCGGTCGTCGTGCGGACCTCGCATCCGGCAGTGACGATGCGTGACCTCGAACAATCGGAGCGAGAATTGCCAACCGTACGCAGGAAGTTCTGAACGCCTTTACACACATGAACGGCGCGAAGGCCGTAGCGGAGACAATCGCCAAGCGCCGCATCTTCCTTGGAACCTTGCCAGGCCTGGGCGAAGCGGATAAGCGGGACCAGGACATG
>CAVXOO010000159.1:0-3799 GCA_963762945.1 uncultured Acidobacteriaceae bacterium
CAACATTCGCGACGGTTACACCTACATGTACTTCAAAGGCGAGCCGCTTTATCCCTTCGGCTTCGGCCTCAGCTACACCACATTCAAATTCGCAAACCTCCGCACCAGTTCACCCCAGCTCTCGAGCGAAGGCTCCATCACCGTCAGCGTCGACGTCACCAACACCGGCAGCCGCGCCGGCGATCAGGTGGTTCAGCTCTACGTTGAGCATCCGCATTCGGCCGTCTTGCGCCCGCGCCAGGAACTCGAAGGCTTCCAGCGCGTCTCCGTCGACCCCGGCAAAACCAAAACCGTCTCCATCGAGCTCAAGGCCGCGCAGCTTGCCTATTGGGACCTGCGCACCGAGGCATTCCGCGTCGAATCGAAACCCGTCCGCCTGCTGATCGGCGACTCGTCCGCGAATCTCCCGCTCCAAACCACAATCGACGTCGAGTAGAACAACCGATAGGGCCGCTTCATGTTCCAACAGAAGCGGCCCGCTTTTCCACTCGGCAATCTCGCCATTCTTCATATACTGTCGGCATGGTTTCGATCTGCGGATGGGCGCTCGAAAACGCCGCGCGGCGGCGTGGCGCTCTACGCATCGCCGGGCTCGACGAGGTGGGCCGCGGGCCCATCTTCGGGCCGGTCGTCGCCGCCGCAGTAATCCTTCCCAAAGGCTGCTCTCTGCAAGGCCTTACGGATTCGAAACAACTGACGGAAAACCAAAGAATCAAATTCGACGCGGAGATTCGCGCCCGCGCCCAGGCGTGGACCGTCGCCGCCGTAGATGTTGACACCATCGACCGCATCAATATTCGGCAGGCATCGCTGCTCGCCATGCGCATAGCCGTCGAGCAACTCGCCGTCACTGCCGATTGCCTGCTCCCCGACTATCTCCTCATCGACGGCCGCGATACCATCGATTGGCCGTGCCCGCAACAGGCAGTGGTCAAAGGCGACGCGCGCAGCCTTTCGATTGCGGCGGCGAGCGTGCTGGCCAAGGTGTTTCGCGACAGGCTGCTGGTCGAACTGGACGCGGTTTATCCCGGCTACGGGTTGGCCCGGCACAAGGGCTACTGCTCGCGCGAACATCTCGAGGCGCTCCAGCGCCTGGGGCCCACGCCACTGCACCGCAAAAGCTACTCTCCCGTGGCGCAGCGGATGCTTTTTGAATAAACCAGCAAGTTAGAGTGTGTTTCATAAATGGTTTCGCGAAAGGGCACGACTTCAGTCGTGCCGAAGTGGTCAGGAAATATGAGGGGTTTTAACCCCTGCGGGATTCGCGCTGGCCAACCGGACGATTTGTGAAACAAGCGGCAGCAAGTCTATTAGTCGGCGCGTCAAGTGCGTCATTCGTTTCGATGGATTTGGTGCAGCGCCCGCTTTAGCGGGCATAAGACGGTAGCCCCAGGCGCAAGCCTGGGGAACGGATGCCAAAGCGAACGCTAGCCCCCTTAGGGGGCGTAAGAACTGTTTGCCTGCGCTAACATCCGGCGCGCTACCATTCCATCGTGGGCACTCCTCAATTCTCCATCCTCTCGAACCCCGCTCCGCTCGACCACGAACGCTTCACGGCGCATCGCGAGCTTGAGAGCCTCCTCAAACAATCGCTACCCTCCCATCTTGTCCGCTTCGATCTCGGCTCGCGCGCCCTCTACGCTTCCGACTCTTCGAACTACCGCCAGCTTCCCATCGGCGTCGTTTTTCCGCGCGACGCCGCGGACGTTGAAGCCGCGCTCTCCGCCTGCCGCAAAACCGGCGCCGCCGTGCTGCCCCGCGGCGCGGGCACCAGCCTCGCCGGCCAGTGCGTGAACGTAGCCGTGGTTTTCGATTTCTCCCGTTACATGAATTCACTCCAAGAGTTAAAGCCCGCGAAGCGGCTCGCCCGCGTCCAGCCCGGAATCGTCCTCGACCGCTTGCGCGACGCCGCCGAACTCCATCACCTCACCTACGCGCCCGACCCCGCCACCCACTCCCGCTGCACCCTCGGCGGCATCATCGGAAACAACAGTTGCGGTGTTCACGGCCTGCTCGGCGGAAAAGCCGTTGACAACGTCGAATCGCTCGACATCGTGCTCTACGACGGCACGCGCATGACCGTCGGCGCAACGCCGCCCGGCCAGCTCGACGCACTCGTCAAAACCGGCGGTCGCGTGGGCCAGATCTACGCGGGCCTCGCCGGCATCCGCGACCGTTACGCCGCCCTGGTCCGCGAAAAGTTTCCGCGCATCCCCCGCCGCGTCTCCGGCTACAACCTCGACGAACTGCTGCCTGAAAACAACTTCAACGTTGCGCGCGCGCTCGTCGGCTCCGAAGGCACCTGCGCCAACATCGTCTCCGCCACGCTTAATCTCATCGCGAGCCCGCCCTTCCGCGTGCTCGTCGTGCTCGGATTCAGCGATCCATTCCTTGCCGCCGATGCCGTCCCGCTGGCCCTCGAACACAAGCCCATCGGCCTCGAAGGCTTCGATCATCTGCTGGTCGATTTCATGCGCCGCAAGGGGCTCGCCCTGCGCGATCTCGACCGGCTTCCCGAAGGCGTCGGCTTTTTGCTCGTCGAAATGGGAGCGTGGTCCGAGGAAGAAGCGCGCGCCAAGGCCGAATCTGTCGCCCGCGCCGCGCAATCCTGGCCCTCCCCGCCGGTGGCGCACATCTGCACGCCGGAAGAGGCCGCGTCGGTCTGGCACGTGCGCGAATCCGCGCTCGGCGCAATGGTCTTCGTGCCCGGCGAACCCGATCGCTGGGAAGGCTGGGAGGACGCCGCGGTTCCCCCCGTCGAACTCGGCAATTATCTTCGCGCCATCACCAGGCTCATGGCCGAGCCGATCTCCAGCACCCAGGCGTCGAGCCGCGCCGCGGCGAACAGCAGCAGCGCCGCCAGCGTGTTGTACTCGAAGAAAGTCAAAGGGATGTCGCCGCGCGCCGCCTCGATGCGCTCGAAGGCGTGATCAGCTCCGCCTCCGCGACCGGTCACGCAGATCCGGATGCGCTCGCGGTAGCGCGGAGGTGCGGCGAGGTGAACACACCGGTGCGATGGCCGGCGGCGCCAGGAGGAGCCGCAGGTGGTCGACCGCCGAGCCCTTGCCGTTGGTGCCGGCGACAGTGATCACCGGGCAGCGGGGGCCCGGCATTGCAATCGATCGAGCCACCCGTGCATGCGGCGAGCCCCAGATCAATCGCGCGTGGATGCAGCTGCATTGCAGGGCCAGCCATTGTTCGAGACTTGCGGGAGCATGCGGAACCTGGCAGCGCGCGGGCGCTTTCCCATCAGCTGGCGCAGCATGCTGCCTATGCGCTCGCGCATCTCGCGCCGGTCGACGATCATGTCCAGCGCGCCGTGCTCGAGCAGGAACTCGCTGCGCTGGAAGCCTTCGGGCAGCGTCTCGCGCACGGTCTGCTGGATCACGCGGGGCCCGGCAAATCCGATCAGCGCCGCGGCTCGCCGATGTTGATGTCGCCCAGCATCGCGAGACTGGCCGATACGCCGCCGGTGGTCGGATCGGTCATCACCGAAATGAACGGCAGCCGCGCCTCGCGAGGCGCTTGCCAGCGCGGCGCTGGTCTTGGCCATCTGCAACAGCGAGTACAGCGCCTCCTGCATGCGCGCGCCGCCGCTGGCCGAGAAGCACACCAGCGCGCAGCGCGCCGTCGATGCAGAAGCCACCGAATGCTTGAAACGCTCACCTCGATCATCTTAGCCCATCGAGCCGCCCTAGGAACTGACGAAACTCGAATGCGCAGGCCACCACCGGCTCGCCGTGCAGCTGTCCGGCCAGCGCCACGAGCGCATCGCTTTCCCCGGTGGCCTTCTGCGCCT
>CAVXOO010000160.1:0-7872 GCA_963762945.1 uncultured Acidobacteriaceae bacterium
ATCCCACATGGTTTTCAGTTCGCCTCTATTTTTGTTTTTGTTTCTGCCCGTGGTCCTGACGGTCTATTTTTTGCTGCCGGGGCTGCGCTGCGCCGCAAACCACTGGTTGCTGCTGGTCAGCCTTCTTTTTACGCCTGGGGCGAAGTCGGGTTCATCTCCGTTCCTGCTGGTTTCGACGCTGGCCAATTTTGAGCTGGGCAAATGGGTGGAGCGAAGCGAAGCAAATCTCCCGGCGCAAAATGGCGGTGGCGGTGGCGGTCGTCGTCAATGTCGGCTTCCTCGCCTATTTTTAAATATGCGGGCCTGGCGGTGGTTCGCTCAACGTGGCGTTGACTTGGTTTGGCTTCGGCGCCGTTGCCGGTGCCGCATCTGGCGCTGCCCATCGGCATTTCCTTTTTCACGTTTCACGCCCTTTCGTACATCATTGACATTTACCGCCGCAAGTGGCGGGCGGCCCGCGACCCGCGCGAGACGGCGCTTTACATTTTCTTTTTTCCGCAACTGGTCGCCGGACCCATCCTGCGGTGGAACGCCATCGCGCCGCAGTTGGAAGGTCGCGGAGGTACGCAGCGAAGTGTTTGCCGAGGGTGTCCGCCGATTTGTCGGCGGGTTGGCCAAAAAAATGATCATCGCCAACGCCGTGGCCTTGCCGGCGGACCAGATTTTTTCTCTGCCGGCCGGCGAACTCTCCGCGCCGGTCGCCTGGCTCGGCGTGGCTGTGCTACACCATGCAAATTTATTTCGATTTCTCCGGCTACTCGGACATGGCGGTGGGTTTGGGTAAACCCATCCTTTCGGCAGTTCCACCGCCGAAAGGGTGGGATACCGCAGAGCCGGTCGCGGTCTCAAGCGTCACCCGCGCGACGGAGGCGATCGAGGGCAGCGCCTCGCCGCGAAAGCCCAAGGTGGCGATGGAGAGCAGATCGTCGGCGGTGCGGAGTTTCGAGGTGGCGTGGCGCTCGAAGGCCAGCAGGGCGTCGTCGCGATTCATGCCCTGGCCGTCGTCGGCGATGCGGATCAACTTGCGGCCACCGGCCTCGACTTCGACGCGAATGCGCGTGGCGCCGGCATCGAGCGCGTTCTCCAGCAACTCCTTCACGACGGAGGCAGGACGGTCAACCACCTCGCCCGCGGCGATCTGATTGGCGACCTGGTCGGGAAGAACGCGGATGCGGCCCATAAGAGATCAGGGTAACGCAAGAGGCAGCGGGGTTAGCGGAGCTAGCGGGGTTAGCGGAGTTAGGTCTGTGCTATCCCGTGTCTCAAATTCGGGGAGCTATACACTTGGCCACCTCACTCACCTTCAGACGGAACGACTACAGCTTCGCCGATAAAGCAACCTTCCCAAAGATAGAATCTGCCGGCCCGCCGCATGACCTCAGCTGCATCTTCACCGGAAAGAAACACAAAACCCAAGCGTCGGTGAGCACCCGGCTCTAGAGGAGTATCGCCGAGCAGTGGGCAACCATCGTATCCCACTATTGGCTGGGATCTTGAAACCACGCAAGGACATCCCCAACCCGGGAAGGCTGTCGATTTTCTCCCACCTTTCGATGGAGGATATAGGGTCACGTCAGCAATGAGTTGTGGCGACATTGTTCGTAGCTGGTCTGCACGGCTCATCATGGCTTCTCAATAGTCATCTTCCCAGACTTCTCGTTCGACTGCCAGGGGGTCACGCCCCAAAAAACTGGACGTGCGGCCTCCCTTTGTGCTGCGTTGACCGCGCTCAAAGCAACCTCATACCCATCGATGCGTTGGCCGCGAGAAGAGCGGCCTCGATTGCTCTCGGTGGCAATTTGAATTCAACAGCTTAGCTGAATGACATAGGTCGATACGACCTAATAATGCGTGAGGCCGACGGGCCTTTTTCCCCGTGCTGGATGGAAGCGGATCGAAAAAAACTTGGAAAACTACTTGACATCGTACACTGTGTTGTATACAGTATGTGAAGTACGGTGTTTGGAGTACAGCATGACTTTGACTGAGAACCTCTTTGAGAACCTTCGATTGGAGCTGCGGCGGGGCTGCCTGACCCTGGCGGTGCTGGCGCAACTGAAGGAGGAACACTACGGGTACACGCTGCGCAAGGCGCTGGCCGCGCGCGGCATGGAGATCGACGAGAACACGCTCTACCCGTTGCTGCGGCGGCTGGAGGCGCAGGGGCTTTTGACCAGCGAATGGCGCGAAGAAGACAAGCGCAACAAACGCTTTTACCGGTTATCGGCAGACGGGCAGGAGATTTTTGTGCGGCTGCTGAAGGAATGGAACGAGATCAACACAGCGATTGCGAATTTGCTGTAACAGCAAAACCAGAGCTACCCTCTCATGTCTGGCTTGGTCGAAACGTCGCCGCTCTCTGTTGGTCGCGTCAACTTAGGTTAAGTGGCTTCGAGATGCTCTGGCTCTGGTTTTGCGGAAGAGACGAGGGACGAATATGGAACTGCTCGATCGCTATTTGAAGGCCGTGAGACGGCACCTTCCCTGGCTGCGCCAGGACGACATCATCGCCGAGATGCGCGCCAATCTCGAAGCGCAGCTCGAAGACAAACAAGCTGAGCTTGGCCGGCCGCTGACCCAGGAAGAAGCGGAGGCGTGGGTGAAGCAGTTGGGATCGCCGCTCGCGGTGGCTGCGCGCTACCAGCGGCAGCAGTATTTGATCGGGCCGGCGCTGTTTCCCACCTACTCGTATGTGCTGCGGCTGGTGCTCACCTGGCTGACGGTGCTTTACGTGGTCGCGAATGCCTTGACGATTGCGGTAAGCAACCAGGGCGGGGCAAAGGTTCTGGAGGCGGCGCTGCGCCTGCCGTCGATCTGGCTGATCAACGCCGGCATCGTGACGCTGATCTTTGCATTGATTGAGCGTTTTGGCCCGCGTTCACCGGAAAAATTCCGCGGGTTGGACGCAATGGCCGGCCCCATGACAGCGCCGTGGTCGCCGCTGGATTTGCCGACGCTTGGCGAGAGCGACGGCGATTGGGCCAAGCCGCGGAGCTTTCTGCGGGCTCTGCTCGAGGTCTTCGCCGGGGGCGTGTTTCTGGGCTGGCTGCTGCTGGTGCCCCACTATCCCTACCTGCTCTTCGGGCCGGGAGCGTGGTATCTCCAATCGCTGCCGTATCAACTGGCGCCGGTGTGGTGGACCTTCTACTGGATCGTCGTTCCGATCAACATTTTCGAGCTGGCGTGGAAGGTCGCGGACCTGGCGCGAGGCACATGGCAACGGCCCCCGAGCCGCGCACGGCATCTGGCGCTGCACGCGCTCTCGCTGGTCCCGTTGTGCGTGCTGGTCGCGGCCCCAAACCACATGCTGTTCCTGCTGAAAAACCCGGCTGCGGATACGGCCAAGTACGGCGCGGCTTTGGCCTCGGCCAACAATGGAGTCCTTAAGGGCGTGGCGGTCGTGATTGCCATCATCGTGTTGCAGTTGCTGTGGGGAATCGGGCGGGCGGGTCTGGACGCTTATCGCAAGCGGCAGGCGGCGAAGTAGAGATTCGAAGATCGGCGGATTTGCGGCGGTGCTCTCGAGGGTGTTTCATCGGTGCTCTGAATGACCGGGCGGAATCCGTCAGGGGTTAAAACCCCTCAATTCTTCAGCCCTCTTCGGCACGACTGAAGTCGTGCCCTTTCACGAAACCCTTGATGAAACACTCTCTACGCTTCAGCCAGCAAATCCTGGCGAGAGGCTCGGGTGAGTTGGCAGATCGCGCAAAAAACGAGGAGGCTCTTATGAATAACCACCGGCTGAATTATCCCCGGCTTGACTCAACCGCGCAATTTCTCAATGGCGTCCGCGTCGTCAGTGGCATTCGCGAACTCGTCAGGGGCCGGGAAGTGGAGTTTCTCGACGCGATCGCGCCGCTGGTGCGCAGCCGGTCCGTACGCCTTGACCTGAGCGCGATCGAGCGCATTGACGCGGCGGGATTGGCGGCTCTGGTCTCGCTTTACTGCGCTGCTCACGAGGCCGGCAACGAGTTCGCAGTGATCAATCCGCCGCGCCGCGTGGCAGGGATTCTGGCAATGGTTGGTCTGGACCGCATTCTTGTGCCGAGGAGCTCGGGAAAGACGCCGCAGCCAGGGCCTCGAATGGAGATGATTGCTGCGTGAACCGGGCTGACCGGATTGAGGGGACGCGGCGGCGCGGCGCGCATTCCACACTGCCGTCGGGTGATCTTCGAGAACTTTATTGAGGTGCTTGCAGACGCCGCGGCGGCGCTCCTCGGTCATGGGCGGCACGGGAACGCGGATGAGCTTGCCGTCGCGCTACTACTTTTGCAATTTGCGAATGTAGACGACGATATCCTTGATCTGAGCGTCGGTCGGTCCATTATCCGTGTAATTCTTCTTGGTGAAGGCGGCGAACTGGGCATCGCTCCACTTCATCAACTCCGGAGACTTGAACGACGGAATCTTCATGCTCCTGGCCATCGGTGAGGTGGCGAGCCCATCGGGGCCGTGGCACTTCGCGCACTTAGCCTTGTAAGCGTCTGCACCGCGATCCTGCGCAAAGGCAGCACCTGCAAGGGAAGCGGCCAGCAGAGTCAAGGCGGCCGCTCTGATTGTAAGTGTCATTGTCTAGCTCCTTTGCCTGGTCTATCGGCATTTCGCGATTACCTACAGTCATACCGTCTGAGGCGTGCAGCCGAAAGTGACCCATATCACCAACTAAAGTGAGCGGGTCTCGGATAGAGGGGAATTTGCGCGTCAGCTGTGTGCTGGACGCACTCGAGGGTCGCCGTTGCGCCGCGTGGCAGGGATTCTGGCGATGGCCGGTCTCGATCGCATTCTTGTTTCGAAGGACGCAGCAGAAATGCGGTCGCCAGGGCCTCGAATGGAAACAATTGCTGCGTGAACGTGCTTAGCCAGGTTGAGTGGATACGGGGGCGCGTCAGACCTGCATCACTTCGGCTTCTTTTTTCTGCGAGAGCTCTTCCATGCGGCGGATTTCGACGTCGGTCATCTTCTGCACTTCTTCGAGGGCGCGCTTTTCGTCGTCTTCGCTGATCTTTTTGTCCTTGGCGAGCTTTTTGAGGGCGTCGTTGCCGTCGCGGCGGACGTTGCGGACTGCCGTGCGGTGGTCTTCGAGAACTTTGTTCAGGTGCTTGCAGACATCGCGGCGGCGCTCCTCGGTCATGGGCGGAACGGGAACGCGGATGAGCTTGCCGTCGGACTGGGGATTGAAGCCAAGATCGGCGGCCTGGATGGCCTTTTCAATTTCTTTCAGTACGCTGGGGTCCCAGGGCGAGATGGTGATCAACTGCGGCTCGGGCGCTGAGACCTGCGCCATCTGGTTGAGGGGCGTGGGCGTGCCGTAATAGTCCACCTTGATTTGGTCGAGCATGTGCACGCTGGCGCGGCCGGTGCGCGTGGCGGCCAGGTTGGCCTGGAAATCGGCGACGGCATGATCCATGCGCCGCTTGAGATCGCTGTAAAGGTCTTTGAGCGCCGGATTACCGGCCATGAAGGCTGTCATCGTGAGTCGTCCTCGCTCTCAAGGAATTGCCAAGGGCTATTTTACAACCACCGCGGCAAGATGCCGGTGGTCGGTTGCGCTGCTTCCCAAGCCGGAAGCATCGAGGCGCGGGCCTTGCAAGAAGCAGTAGCATGGGTGGTATGAAGAAAGCCATGCAGGCTCGGTGGATCGCGTTTGTTCTTGCCGTCCCAATTAGTTTGTATGTCTCCTATCTCGGTACGGTCTTTATGGGGTTTTGTCCTGGAATAAAGTGTTGGCCGCACACTTTTGCATGGACGCTTCTAACCCCATGTTTGCTCCTAGCCGTTTGGTCGCTACGTGCTACGGCAATCGCGGCGGTAGCGCTTCTTGTCGCTCATGTATATACAGAGGTTTATCTCTACAGGGGAGGACTGAGCGCAGATACACTGTGGGGCACAGACAAGGCACTAGATAAATTCTTCTGGATCGCGGTTATTCTTCTGGTTGCTTCGGCCTTACTTCCTAGACGATTGCCGCCTAAAGATCAAATTTCAGACTGACCCACTACCCAGTGGTCACAAGGCGTCATGCCATGGCAACCATCCCCGTCGCTGCCGCCTGCTCGGGCGCGTGGTAGCTGGAGCGGACCAGCGGGCCGGATTCTACGTGGCGGAAGCCTAGCTTCAGCGCTTCGGCTTTGAGTTCGGCGAACTCGTGCGGGGTGTAGAGGCGCTTCATGGGCAGGTGGTCGCGCGAGGGGCGCAGATACTGGCCGATGGTGAGGATGTCGCAGCCGGCGGCGGCAAGATCGCGGAAAACTTCGATCAACTCGTGGGTTTCTTCGCCGAGGCCGACCATCACGCCCGACTTGGTAAGCCCTCCGGGCCGCAGCTCTTTGGAGTAGCGCAACAACTCCAGCGATCTTTCATAACGCGCGCCGGAACGGACGATGCGATAGAGGCGCGGCACGGTTTCTGTGTTGTGGTTCAGCACTTCGGGGCGGGCATCGACAACAATGCGAATGGCTTCGCGGTGGCCCCGGAAGTCGGGAATGAGAACTTCAACGCGGCAGCCGGGGGCCTGGCGGCGAATCTCCTCGATGACCATGGCGAAGACGCGCGCGCCGCCGAGGAGATCGTCATCGCGATTGACGCTGGTGACCACTGCATGGAGCAGACCTAATTGGGCTACAGCTTCAGCCACACGGCGCGGCTCGTCGAAATCGATGGGCTCGGGGCGGCCTTTGGGCACGGCGCAAAAACCGCAGCGGCGTGTGCAGAGATTGCCGAGCAGCATGAACGTCGCGGTTTTGTGATGCCAACACTCGCCGATGTTGGGGCAGTGGGCGCTTTCGCAGACCGTGTTGAGGCCGAGGCTGCGAGCCATGCGCTTGAGCGAGTGGTAGTTTTCGCCTACCGGCGCGCGGGCCTTGAGCCACTCCGGCTTGGGCGCGGGGGTGGGGCGCGCGGGCTCGATCTGGACCAGGTCGATCACAGCTTCATTGTAGCGAGGCGGCGCTAACGCAGCTTGGTGCGCACTTCAGGCCGGACCAGGTAGAGGAAGAAGACCAGGTTGAGAAGGCCCTGCACCAGGGCGTAGAACAAGTGCTGGCTCATGAACGACCAGAAGAATAGGCCGGCCAGAAGCACTACCGCGGCCAGCGAGAGCGCCCAGGCCCAGCGCAGCAGAAAGAGCAATCCCAGGCCGCCGGCGACGAACAAGGGAGGAAAAACCAGATACAACGGCCCGACGCGGCCAAGCACCACTGACTCAACCACCACCGCGGCGAGCAGAAGCATGTAAAGGCCGATGGCGACGAGGCCCGGAAGCTTGAACAACGCGGACTTGAGCGCGTTCGAAGTGGCTTGGGGTTCGGGCGGATTTGCTGCGGGCGGATGCGGATCGGAATCGGCCGTCATAATGTGTGCAGGTAGGCTAGCAGATCGTTTAGCTGATCGTCGTTGAGACGCGTGGCGGGCATCGTCTGGCGGCCGTTGAGGATTACGGCGGTCAGGCGCTCATCGGTGGGCGGCGCGCCGCTGGGCATGGCCTTCAGTTTCGTCAGGGCCTGCAATCCCGGCCCGTTGAGTGGATGCGTCGATGTGGGATAGTGGCAGCGCGCGCACTTTGCCTGATAGATGGCCGCGCCGCGCGATTCCTGGGGCGTCCACTCGCTGGAGGGCTTGGAGGGCGGAAGCGAGCGGCAGCCGGCCAGGCTCAGCAAGCACCAACCGGAACCAAGGTGCTGCGCGGAGAAAGCTTGACCAGATCAAAACGCGCGCATTGCAGAAGAATTCATCGGGGCTGGAGGCTAGAACCCCCGGCGAACTCGGAAGGAAAGGACATCGACCCTGCAGATGGGAAATGTTGAGTAGTTTTTCCCATTCTGGCGTCAATTTCGGAGTTAGCAATACGTCGTCTAAGGTAGCACGCACATAACA
>CAVXOO010000161.1:0-7036 GCA_963762945.1 uncultured Acidobacteriaceae bacterium
GTCAGGGCAGGCTTTCGGCTGCGCCTCAGGATGACACTTCTGCTATTTAGCTGGCGGCGGCCTGTGGAGCAACGGCGACTTGCTGGGCGATGCGTGTCAGCCGTGCCGTTACGCGCATCACGCCGGGCCAGACTCGGAGGCAAAACGGCAGTACAGCGCGAGCGAGCGTGTTGTTCAAGCCGTCGGCGGCGAACTCGGCGAGGCGCATCTGGGTCAGCAGCGCGGAACGCAGCTTGGCCTGGAAGAGCGGCGCCAGCTCGGAGGCAAGATAGGCAGCGGCAGCGCAACGCGCAGTATGGAGCGCGAGGGATATGCCATCGCCGGTGAACGAAGGGATGACGGCTGCCTGATCGCCGATCGAATAGAGACCATCCTCTGTTGTGCGGCGGATGTAGCCGTACGGGATATGCGTGATGGCGATCGGCTTCTGGAGCAACGGCTCCGCGCCGGCAAGCCGCATGGCGAGGTGTGGACAGTCTTTTTGCATCTTCGCGAGAAGGTTCTCCCAGCGATGACCTGCGCGTGCGAGATGCCGCTGCTGGACCACCCAGCAGAGGTTTGCAATGCCGCCTTCGACCGGCTGGATGCCGCCATAGCCGCCGGGATAGAGCATCAGCTCAGAGGCGTTCGCGAGCTCGGTGGCCTGCGCGGGCGCGAGGCGAAAATACATTTTGAATGCGACCCATCGCGCGGGGTCCTCGGGACGCGGATAGCCGCGGAGATCGTGCTTACCGGTGGCGAGAAAGACCGCTGGAGCTTCACAGGTAGCGCCGTCGTTGAGCGTAGCTTGCCAGTGGCCGCTGGCGGCACGAGCGAGCGCCTTCACACTGCGGCCGCACTCGACGCGGACTCCGGCGGCAACAGCTGCGGCGATGAGCGCGGTATCGAGCGCCTTGCGAGTGAGCGAGGCTGCGGGAAAAGGCAAGGGCGCCTCGGCGGCGCGCCGGGAAGCGGCGAGGCGAACGAAGTCAATGGGCACGGCGCCGAGCGAGGCCACGTCGATGCCGAGCGCGTGCAGATCCTCAAGAGCCTCGCCGCTCAGGAACTCCCCGCAGACCTTATGGCGCGGTGTGTGCTCGCGTTCGATCAGCGTGACGCCTCGTCCCTTGCGGGCCAGCGCGATGGCAGCGGCACAGCCTGCCACGCCACCACCGACGATGAGAACCTCGTCGTCGAGCGAAATGCGATTCAGATTGGGCGTTCTAACGGGAAACTCCTTTTTCGCATCCGATCCGCGGGAATTGGATCGGTCGTGATGAGTATTTCATGAGCAGTGCTGCAATTGGGTAGTACGTGTTTCATCAATGGTCTGAATGGCCGAGCGAAATGCGTCAGGGGTTAAAACCCCTCAATTCTGCAGCCCTTTCCGGCACGACTGAAGTCGTGCCCTTTCACGAAACCCTTGATGAAACACGTTCTAGTGGTGCGGTCCGGAATCCGCCGATCTGGGGCAAACCTTTGACGGGGCGTAGGCGAAGATGGTGAGCCACACCGTGCCGGGCTCGATTTTTTGCGCCAGCGAGTGATATGCGGACACGCGATCAGGCGCGGCGCGTGGTGAGTTCGCGCCAGTTGAGGCCGATGTCGACGATAAGCAGCGAGGCAAGGGTGAAAGCGATGACGCCGACAGCGGCGAAGCTGTCGCCAAGATGGCTCCAGTAGCGGGGCCAGAGATTGAGCACGCGGCTGGATACGAAAGTAAACGTGACGGCGTAGGAACGGGCCATCCACTGGCGATGCTGAAGGATTTGGCGGTTGCGCGCGGTGATAAAGGCGGCGGCGGTGCAGACGATCCAGGCGGCGGCCTGCATGGAGGTTCCCGGCAAGCCGGGGCGGCCGGCGGCGAGAGCGATCCCGGTGAATGCGCCGATAAAAACGGCGATGACGTAAGTGCGGCCGAGGAAGCGATGGAACTTCAGATGACGCTCGCGAAAGCGCGACCAGAACTGCAGAGGGCCGGCCAGGAGAGCGATGACGCCGCAGAGTGTGTGCGGGATGAGGAGATGGCGGTCGGCGATGACCTGCAAACGGTAGGCGTGGTACATCGGGTAATCGGTGACGAGAAGAACCTCTGAAGTAATGAAGACAAAGAGCGCAGTGAGACCGAGGGAGATCCAGAGAACGGTCTTGAATATGGAACGGCTGGAGCTCGGCGCGAGCAGTGTGGATGTTGCCATGATGTGCCTCTTATTTCGATAGACGTAATGAGGGGTGCGATGTGGGCAAAGAACGCGAGGGAGTTGACATTCTTAGAGCCCCGGCCATCTGCCACGGCGGACGGTTAGCTGAGTGACAGCGCATCAGATTTCCGCGGGCTCGTCTTCGAGCAAGGAATCGATGAAGGCCTCGGGGAAGAATTCGAGAAAATCGTCGAGATCCTCGCCGACGCCCATGAAGCGCACGGGGAGATTGAGTTCCTGTGCGATGCTGACGGCGACACCGCCGCGCGCAGAGCCGTCGAGTTTAGTGAGGACGATGCCGGTGACTCCTGCCGATTTGGCAAAGAGGCGTGCCTGGTCGAGGCCGTTCTGGCCGGTGGTGGCGTCCATGACGAGAAGCACCTCGTGCGGAGCGCCGGGCACGACCTGGGCGGCGGAGTGGATCATCTTGTCGAGTTCGTGCATGAGTCCGGATTTGGTGTGCAGGCGTCCGGCGGTGTCGATAATCAGGTCGTCGATGTGGCGCGCGCGGGCGTGGGCGACGGCATCGAAGACCAGTGCGGCCGCGTCGCCGCCCTTGAGAGTCTTGAAGATCTCCGCGCCGGCGCGGGTGGCCCAGTCCTGAAGCTGCTCGATGGCGGCGGGGCGAAAGGTATCGGCGGCGCAGAGCATGACGGAACGATTGCGGGAGCGATACCAGGTGGCGAGCTTGCCGCTGGTGGTGGTTTTGCCGGTGCCGTTGACGCCCACCAGAAACGTGACATGGGGGTCGCCGGGGCGGGGTTCGGGCCGCGCGCGGCCCTCGGCCGGAGTGGTGAGAATCGTAAGCAACTGCTCTTTGAGCAGGGCGCGCAACTCCGCGGCGCCCGTGATCGCCTCTTGCCTGGCGCGCTCGTCGAGCTCGTTGAGGATACGGTTGACGGTTTGCTGCCCCATATCCGAGGTCAGCAGCACGGATTCGAGCTCTTTCAGTGAGCACTCTTCGACTGTGCCGTCGGGGGTGAGGTTGAGCGCTCCCAGGCTTTCGATACGTCCGTCTACGCTCTCATGCCTGCGCGTGACCGCTCGGCGCATCCGCGTGAAGAAGCCGGTTTTCTCTTCGGAAGCATCCGCCATTCCGCCGTCCTGCACCTCGTCTTCGGTCGTCCCGACGCGCTCGACAATCATTGGTCTTACCTGTTCCAGTATCTTGAGTCTACCGGGGTAAAGCGATTGAACAAAGGAAAATTTGCTCGCATCCTGGTGACCGGGAGGGCTTCCGGGGTTATCCAAAGTAACTGCAGTTCTTCCGAGGTTTGCTTGAAGTCCTTTTCCAAGAAAGGGATTGCAGCGGCAAAAGGCAAAGTGGCCGTGCTGCGTTGCCCTCAATCTCAGGAGACAGTGCGATCTCGCCCTTTGCCTGGGAAAAAGGCCGAATCGACGAAGCACGGGGGTGCTATCTACTCCCTGCTCTCCCGTTCGCTGCTTCTCAGAACCGATAGACGACGCCGATGGTGCCGCGCACGTTCCAGGTGCGGTGGGTGGAGTATCCAAGCTTTGTCGATTCGTCAGGCAGCGGGAACGACGCGCCGAGGCGATCGCCGGTCAGTTGCACGGCGAGGTTGGGACGCAAGCTATACGACAGGCCTCCGCCAAAGCCGCCCGCAACGGAGATGTTGGGCGTCATGTACTCGCCGCCGGTATGCTCTGCGCCTAACTCCGCGAAGACTAAGCCGCTGAGGTTCCCAAAGAGCGTCATGTGAAGTCCCGGCGCAGCCAGGACAGTGTAAACCGATGGCTTGCCGGGACTGGGAATTCCGGAGTGGCCGGTCCCCACCTGGTAGTAGTCCACCGATCCGGTGAGTTGAAAGTATTTTCCCCAATTGCGGGCCAGCGAGGCTCTTCCGCCGATCAATCCGCTGTAGGATGCGGGCACCTGCCTGATGCGGGAATAGGCGCCGCCTAGATAGGCCTCGTATTTATAGGTTGCCTCGCTCGGCCCGGAGTTTTTCCCGGTATCCGGGCTCACCTGGGCCCCAGCGGCCAGGGGCGCAAGCACCGCGGCAACCATGGCCGCAACTCTGAATAGGATCTTTCTGTTCAACTTGAAACTCTCCTCAAAGACTCCCGGTGCGCAAAACATACTTATCGCCGCCGGGTTTGGCTCCGCGGCAGGCAACTTCCAGCTGCTTTCCGGTACCCTCCTAGACTATCCTCTCCCCCCGCCTTTCACGAAGCCCGGCGGGGAAAGAAATCCGGCGGGAAGGCCCGTCGGGAAGAGGGCTCTCTTAGGGACGGCAACCCTGGCGGAATGGTAGCGGCGGCTGTCAGCGTGGGCTCGGGTCAATCGCGTTCGAGATACCAGGGAATGTTGATGACCACGACGCGGCGATTGCCGCGCACCAGCAACATCACCTTCAGCAGCTCGGAGCGGCGATTGTGCAGCATGCCGTCCCACCAATGACGGACAACAAGCTCGGGCACCAGCACGCAGATCTTGCAGGACGGACGCTCGCGCTCCACGTCGAGCACATAATCGACGATCGGTTGGATGATGTAGCGGAAGGGCGACTTGAGCGTGATGAGTTTGGGAATGCACTTTCCGGCGGCCTGGAGCGGGGCCACAATGTCTTTCTGCCACGCATCGCAGAAAGTATCCGGATCGTCGCCGACGCTTACGTGCACGCAGCGGATGTCCGTTGACAGCGACAGGGCAAAAGAGAGCGCCTTCTCACTGATCCGGGTCCAGCGATCGAGGGGAACGACGACGATGGGCTGGCTAGCCTCGGCGGGGCAAAAGGGCCGGTCAAGATCGATCTCCTGATCTACTTGCCGGTAATGGCGATTCACCGCACGCATGAACACGATCATGGCCGCCACCAGCAGCACCGTAATCCAAGCGCCCTGGGCAAACTTGGCCACCAGCACCACCAGCGTGGTGATGCCCGTGGCCACTGCGCCCACCATGTTGACGATCATGCGCGCGCGCGCTTTGCCCTGCCTCTTCCAATGCAACACCATGCCCGACTGCGAGCTTGCGCATTTCTTTGTCGCCAAGTTCAAACACATAACAACACGCCCGACACTCGCCACACTGCCTGGGCCGATTAGCTACTTCGTCCCTAAACTTCTGTCGTTTCTGATTACGTGCCGTTTGCTCTCTGTTCTTACGTTCTAGTTTTCGTTCACGACGCATTATTTACAGCCTTTCACAACTGTTACGAGAAAATGGTGGCCCGAACTCTTGGGCCTGAAGAACCTGAATCCACCGATGAGACTGACATCCGCGATACAAACGCGGTTATAGCCAACCAGACGACCACTGCGGTCGCTCGATGATGTGATTATGAGGCGGGATGCGTGCAGAAACTAAACGGAAACGGTGGGGAAACTGTGGCTACCGTTTCGCAATGCGATGAGCTACTTCCTGGCCGTAGGCGGTGAGCCAGCAGCCACCACCTCTTCCCTCTTTGGTGCGGATAAGATCCGCTGCCAACGCGGCGATGGACTCTTTTACGGCGTGGACATGACTTCTCTCGGACTTGTAGGCGATCTCTCCAGCCGTCCGCCGCGTATCCGGCGACAGTGCTTCCATTTCAACGCATGGCGACCAGGATGTCGTATTGCCGGTCGCTCAAGGCTGGAACGTCCTCGGCTGGTCCAGCCTCTTGTGCAGCCTGTAGATCGCGTAAGCCAATGAGCAAGTCTGCTGCGCCCTGATCGCATGGATGGGCATCCGGCATGGACGCAAACAGCACGACCAGATTGCGGTGTTGGTCGGGGTTGCCAGCAGCACGGCATTGGGCAATCAAGAAGAAGCCCCAGAGATGTCCTGCTCTGCTTGGCCACGCATCCCAGATGGCTTCGGGAAAAGGCTTGCAGTTGGGGATCGGGCCCTCGATCGCAGAAGTTGGTGCGAATACTTCACCGAGCGGGGCAAGGTGCAACGTAAGGGAGAAGGCATCTCCCACGAACTGCTCCACGTCCGCAGGCTCGATGAAGGCAGGGAAGAAGCGATACTGCTCATCCTTGAGGTAGAAGCCGACTGGCTTCGACGGTTGCTTGGCGTCTGGTTGAAGTTGTGCCATGATCGCTGCATGGGCGGACTTGCGTGCGGCTTCGACCTCGACTATCAAACTCGGCAACAGGTTGGCATGTGCGCCCAGTTCCTCCCCGAAGCCCTGCGTCTTTCCAGTGCAACCGCGAACCGCACAGCGGCGGGCGATCAATTCTTCCGCTCGGACCTCTTTGTCGAGGGGGTGGGGCTAACGATCCGGCAGGGCGCACAAGCCAGAAGATTGGCAACCGCCGCTTCTATTACCGCGAGCGACATGGATTCTTTCCTTTCGGCGGGGTCGAACCGGGACGCGGAGAAAGTATCTGGGCCGGACGATAGGGCCTGACGGCCACCGGCTTCTTACCCTTGCGATCCCTGCGGCCCAACTGCTGCCATTGGGATTTCGTCAGGTTCTTTTCCGCTGCGGCCATCGGTCACTCCGCCATTTTGCGCTGCGCCCCGCCCTGCCTCTGGCAGGGCGAGGCTTGTGTGTTGCTAGCCTTCGCTGGTGATGTCGGTAATATGGCCCGCGTTTGCCAACAAAGGGTGCCAAGAAAGTCGCGGTTCTTGGAAGGTTTGAGGTAGTCGGTCGTTACAAGGGAATCGGGCAAGACCGCCGACCATCTCTGTTGTCGACGCTGCGGAAACGGTCGGGTCCAGGATTTTCCACGGGGAGCCGGACGTTGAATCCGCCGCCAGCAAAAAGGATCGACGTTGCATCAGCATCGGCGGGTTCGTCGGCGGTATTATTTTCTTTCCTCCCTCTGTTTGCACAACGTCTCCCACGCCTCCTGCACCTCGCGGAACTTGCGGGTGGCTTCCTAGCAAAGACTCAATGCAC
>CAVXOO010000162.1:0-7697 GCA_963762945.1 uncultured Acidobacteriaceae bacterium
GTGTGGTCTGCTGGACCAGACGTATTGCTCTCGGTCGGCTCGGAAGGTGGTGGGGCCGGCAGTGGTGGCGGGAGTTTCGCCGCTGCGGTCGTCCTCGAGGATGGAGTTGCAGACGGCGACGCACTCGTCGCAAATGTATGCGCGAGGATAGTCGCTGGGCGACGAGATCAACTTGGCGACGGCGTCCTGCGATTTATGGCAGAACGAGCAGCGTAACGCTTCTTCTGGTCCCATCCGCGTTTTCATCCCCTTTGCTCCCCCCGAAAAGTCGATTCCAATTGCTCAACGGCTGCTATGTGCGCGGCCGGTCGATAATCTCGTCCACGATCCCGTATTCCTTGGCCTGCTCGGAGTTCATGATGAAGTCCCGCTCCACGTCGCGCTCGATGCGCTCGAGAGGCTGCCCAGTGTGGCGAGCGATCAGGTTGTTGGTGATCTCGCGAATGCGCAGGATCTCGCGCGCGTGGATGTCGATATCGGTCGCCTGTCCGCTCAAGCCCCCCATCGAAGGCTGATGAATGAGAATGCGTGAATTCGGCAGCGCAAAACGCTTGCCCTTGGCCCCAGCCAAAAGCAAAAACGCGCCCATGCTCGCGGCCTGGCCGATACAGTAGGTCACCACGTTGTTCTTGATGAACTGCATGGTGTCGTAGATCGCCAGACCCGCCGTAATGGAGCCGCCCGGCGAATTGATGTAGAGCGAAACGTCCTTCTCAGGATCCTCGCCCTGCAGAAAAAGCATCTGCGCCACGATGAGATTGGCCACCATGTCGTCGATGGGAGTGCCGAGAAAGATAATGTTGTCGCGCAGCAGACGCGAGTAAATGTCGTAGGCGCGCTCGCCCCGGCTCGTCTGCTCAACCACCATGGGAACCAATGCCATGAACTGCTAGCTCCTAGCCTTCAGCTTTCAGCTTTCGGCTCTGTTCGTGCCGGTATCGGCTGTTTAACTTAAAAAATTCAACTGTCGAAATCCAATTTACTCGTTCTGCCTTACGCCGGCAGACGTTCATACAAAATGGACGCAGTTTTTTCGCGCCTGATTTGTTCCCTGATCCTAGCCAGCCCGCCTTCCTGGGTCAATCGCGCTTTCAGGGTATCGAGCGGCTCGCGCGACTGAATCGCGGCAATCTGCAGTTCCTTGTCCATCTCCTCGTCGCTAACCGTAATGTTTTCCTCGCCGGCAATGCGATCGAGCAGGATGTTGGTTCTCACTTCGGCCACGGCGCTGTCGCGTTGCGCCGCGCGCAACCGGCCAAAGTCGAGCTTACGCATCTGTTCGGCCGCCATGCCCTGCGCCGCCAGCGCGCGCAACCCGCGCTCAAGGCGCGTGTCAATCTGTTCCTGAACCAGCGACTCCGGAACCGCAAAAGCGAATTTCTCATTGAGTGCGGCAAACAGACGGTCCCTGGTTTCGGACTCGACGCTGCGGCGCTTGCGATTCGCCAGGTGCTCGCGAACGCTCTTCTCTAAATCGGCGTAGCTTTCGTAGTGGCCGATCTCCTTCGCAAATTCGTCGTTCAGCTCGGGCAAAATGCGCTTCTTGATCGCCTTTACGGTCACTTCGTACGCAACCGTCTTGCCCGCCAGTCCGGGCTCCGTGTAGTCGGCCGGGTAAATCACTTCCACCTTCAGTTCCTGGCCGGGCTTTGCCCCGCGCAGTGCGGAATTGAAAGCTTCGACAGTATCCTTGCCGCCGACCTCGACCAGCGTATCGTCCCCGCTCACCGGCTGCGTTTCCTGAGCACCTTCGGGAGCCGTCTCAGTCGCGCTCTTTTGAATGTCACCCTTATAGCTGATCTGCGCCCAATCGCCATCCGCAAGCGCCCGCTCCTCTTCCACCGGCTCAATCGTCGCGTGCGAATCGCGCAGGTGGTCGAGTTCCTGCTTGAATTCTTCCTCCGTCACTGCCACCCCGGGCTTGGGCACGGTGACATCTTTGTAGCCGTCAATCGCAAACGAAGGAAGAAACTCGAAGACTGCCTTCACGTGCAGCGGGGCGCCCTCGTCAACCGAAAGCTCGGTGACCTGGGGCTGGCCGACGGGAAGAACACCCAACTCGGCGACGCCCTTGTTGAACCGCTCCGGAAGAAGGGAGTCGATGACTTCCTTGCGGATTTCGGCGCCAAAGCGCCGTTTGACGACCGACTCCGGCACCTTGCCGGCGCGGAATCCGGGAATCTTGGCGTATTTGCGGTAGTTTGCGGCCACTTTGGCCCAGGCGCGGGAGACTTCCTCCGCGGGAACTTCGATCACCAGCTCACGCGTGCACTCGGGGTTCAGAACCGGCCCGTGCGAGTGGCCCTCATGGGAGTGGTCGTGGCCTTCGGCGTGATCGTGATCGTGCTCGGGTTCAGCCGTTTCGGAGTTGCTTTCGAGGGTCCTGCTGACTGTCAAGATGTTCCTTCCGGAGGCTCGCGCCGTAAGCGATGCGGCCACGGCTGCCTCAAAGGTAATAAAGCGCCGTTTGGCCGCGGAAATACCTCCCTTATGGTACGGGGCTTTAGAGGAGGGGTCAAACCTCGGGGCGTGCAAATGAGGAAAAGGGCATCGCCAAAGGCACGTTACTGTTCTACGGCCTGGGGCTTACGAACGTAAGGGAGGAAGCGCGGATGCGCGGCGCCAAATTGCGTAAAGTTGCTGCGCGCCTGGTTCAGGCTCAGTTGGCCGTTCACCGTCAGCCGGATTTCGGAAGCGTCCTCGTCTTCCTGGCCGTCGTCCTCCCACCAGCAGACTGGACACAGCCGCAGTGCGCCGGGCGCATCAAGAGTCCTGTATCCACAGCATGGGCAACGGTAGCGAACTCCGGTAGCGGTACTCACATAAGATTTGACGGCAATTTGGCCGCGACAGATTACGAAACGCACGCTGCAATCTGCGATCTTCACGGTTTGCTTATGTCTTTTGGACCGCAGCCGTTGAGATTCCCACAATGAGCCACTCGCGGGCTCATGCGTTCACTGGGCGAGCGCGGCGATTTCTGCGAAGGGAACCGTGTAGGAAGTCCCTGGCAGCGAAAATATAAAGTCGGGAGTGAGCTGCCCGGCCTGAAACCGGTAATACACCTGTTTCGTCGGCTCGATCAACCAGATTGCGGAAATGCCCATCCGTTCGTAATCCGCAAGTTTCTCAAGCATCCGAGCCATCGTATCTTCCGGTGAGAGAATCTCGAATACGGCAAGTGGTGGATGGGTAACGATCTGCTCTCGCGGAGCTTTCCGGCTCAGAAGTGTGACGTCTGGGACACGGAAGCGGTGATGAGCAACCTGCACGCGCAATTCGGGACGCGCGTTGATACCTAACTCATCCTGACGGACAGTAAAGAAAGCAACCAGGATTGCTTGCCACGTTGCATGATCGTACTCTCCCACAGGCCGCTCCTCGATGACGCCATTAACATACTCGCAGTCGGGATCCGAAGTTGTCCTCAGGTATTCTTCGACCGGGATGAGAGAGGACTGTGCAGCCATGGTGCAATACTCCGTGGCTCATATTGTACGCTCGCCCCTTATTGAACCGATCACCCCTCATCCGCCTCGCGCAGTTTTGAGATGACGAGGAAATCTCCGCGGAGATCATCCAGCCACGGTCCGCCCTGCCTATTGCGACGTGAAAACCGTATAAGAAAGCATCAGGACGCCGCTCGAAAGAGCATTACATGCGTCAAGCTTCAGAGCAGCGCGATGCCCTTCGCGAAAAAGCGGCGTGCCAGAGCCCAAAAGGACCGGGAAGACCGACACATCGATCGCGTTGACCAGTCCCACGTCGAACAGGCTGCGAAACAGTAGGCTGCCGCCGGAAAGCCAGATGTCCTTTCCGGCTTCCGTTTTTAGCGCGCGAACCGCCTCCGCAACGTCGCGATCGATCACTGTAATTTCGGGTGAATGCACAGAGCCGAGGGATGTCGAAACCACCACAATGCGCATCCCCGTCTCTTTGAGGAAACTGCCGCGGGTGCTCGCCACCTCGAAACTGCGGCGTCCCATCAGCATGGTGTCGAATCTGCTGTGCATCGCGCGGAAGTCGATGCCGGAGTCAGGGAGAATCCAGTCGTACTCCCCGCTTGGCCCCGCAATGAAGCCATCGAGGCTGGTGGCGACCGAGTAGACGAGGCGGCGCATGATCCTGCCTATCCTTCTTCCGCCTCGCGCAGCTTGGCGATCACGGTGAAATCTTCGAGGGTGGTCACGTCGCCCTTGATCTCTCCATGCGTGGCAAGGTCGCGCAGCAGGCGGCGCATGATCTTGCCCGAGCGCGTCTTGGGTAGCGCCTCGGTAAAGCGAATATCGTCGGGCCGCGCCAGCGCGCCAATCTCCTTCGTCACCCACTTCCTCAGCTCGTCCTTCAGCGCTTCGCCGGGCGCATTGCCGCTCTCGAGCGTGACGAAGGCCGCAATCGCCTGCCCCTTCAGATCGTCGGGCCGGCCCACCACCGCGGCCTCGGCAACTTTAGGATGCGCGACGAGAGCCGACTCCACTTCCATCGTGCCCAGCCGGTGGCCGCTCACGTTAATCACATCGTCCACGCGGCCCATCAACCAGAAGTAGCCGTCGGCATCCTGGCGTGCGCCGTCGCCGGTGAAGTAGCAGCCGGGAACATCGCTCCAATAGGTTTTCTGGTAGCGCTCGGGATCGCCGTAGATCGTTCGCGCCATCGATGGCCACGGCTTGCGCACCACAAGCAATCCGCCGTGCCCTGCCGCGACCTTCTCGAAATGACCGTTCGCGTCGGGCTTCGTCACCACCTCCGGCTGAATGCCGAAGAATGGCCGCGTCGCCGAGCCGGGCTTCGTCGCCACAGCACCGGGGATGGGCGCAATCATGATCGCGCCGGTCTCGGTTTGCCACCACGTGTCCACAATCGGGCAGCGGTTGCGGCCAATCTTCTCGCGATACCACATCCACGCCTCGGGATTTATCGGTTCACCCACGGTGCCAAGGAGCCTAAGAGATCGGAGATCGAACTTATCGACAAACTCCGCGCCCCACTTGATGAATGCGCGAATCGCCGTGGGCGCAGTGTAGAAAATCGTCACCTTGTGGTCGTCAACAATCTTCCAAAATCGCGAAAAATCCGGACAATTCGGCGCGCCTTCGTACATCAGCACCGTGGCCCCGTTCTGCAGCGGCCCATAAACAACATAAGAATGCCCAGTCACCCATCCGATGTCGGCAGTGCACCAGTAAATATCGTCGTCGCGCAGATCGAAGACGTACTTCGTCGTGAGATAAGTCTGCACCGCGTAACCGCCCGTGGTGTGCAGCAGGCCCTTGGGCTTTCCTGTCGATCCCGAGGTGTAGAGGATATAGAGCGGGTCTTCTGAATCCATCGCCTCCGCAGCGCACTCGGGCGCGGCCTTGGCCATCAGATCGTGCCACCAGTGGTCGCGGCCTTCGACCATATTCACCGGCGTGCCCGTGCGCTTGAAGACCACCACGTGCTTCACGGTGGGGCATGCGGGCATGGCTTCGTCGACAGTTGCTTTCAACTTGATCTCGTTGCCGCGGCGATAGCTCCCGTCCTGGGTAATAATCGCCACGCATTCCGAGTCCGCCACGCGGTCGGCAATCGCCGTAGCGGCAAATCCGCCAAAGATCACCGAATGCACTGCGCCGATGCGCGCGCAGGCCAGCAACGCAATGGCCAACTCCGGCGTCATGCCCATGTACACGGCCACGCGGTCGCCCTTCTGGATGCCCAGCGACTTGAGCGCGTTGGCGAACTTCTGCACCTCGGCGTGCAACTCCGCATAAGTCAGACGGCGAACCTCGCCCGGCTCGCCCTCCCAGATGAGCGCGGTCTTCTGTGCGCGCTCGCCGCCCTGCACGTGCCGGTCGAGATGGCGGTCGAGGCAGTTGTAGCTCAGGTTCATCTTGCCGCCAACAAACCACTTGGCCCACGGCAAATCCCACTCCAAAACCTTGTCCCACGGCTTGAACCAGTGTAGCTCCCGCGCCACGTCCGCCCAGAAACCCTCCGGGTCCTCGATCGATTGCTTGTAGAGCGCCTCGTACTCTTCGAGGCTCTGGATGTGGGCCTTGGCGCTGAACTCCTCCGGAGGCGGAAAAACGCGATTCTCGCGCAATGTCGAATCGATGTCCCGATTGACGGCGACGGGAACAGAGGCAGTAGACATGGACGATCCTCCGGAAAAACGGGATTCAAGATGCGGTAAGGCGCCGGATGCGCAAGAAACCCCGTCGATCACACTTTATCGGGCTGGAGGCAGGACGGGCAAGTGGACACAAATGCTCCAAATTGGAACGATGACAAAAGTTATCCCGGCATCCATCACTTTTTCGCCGCTCGCGCCGATAGGTTGACTACGGCCAAGGAGGGCCGCAATCGATGGTTTCAGCGATCTCCAGCCCCATGACTGCCGATCCCACTCTGCTTTCGACTTCGGCCCCAGCGGCTTCCCAGGCTTCCACCGCTAGCGCCCAACTAGCCCCCGACACGGTCTCGATCAGCGCGGCAGGTATGAAGGCCGCGGCATCCGCCGACGCGGATCACGACGGCGACAGCCAATAGGGTCTGTTCACGCAAAAAGCCCTGCTCCAATTTTCGAATCTGGGAGCAAGGCTTTTTGTTGAATGCTGTCGCGCAAGACCTGATCGGTGCTCCTTGGCCGACTCGCTGGCCAAGGAGATTTTGGCCTCAGCTTTGGCGATAAGACTAGCGTACATTACGTACGTAAATATCGTGATGCCGGGCCATTTGCGCGCCCTCGTGCGCAGCCAACTCGTATGAGGAACCAAAGCTGTATCCGCCGCCATGGATGTAAAACATGACCGGGCGCTTGCCGGTCAGGCTCGGCGTCCAGACGTCTGAGTCGAGCAGTGCTTTGCTTTGCCAGCCATCGTCCCACTCCTGCAGGAAGGTCTGTTCGGAGGCTGTCCAGGGATGCAGCGTCTGCGGGCAGTTGCCGCCATAGACCAGTGCGGGAAACTCGTCCTTCCAGGGCGCAGGGGGCTTGGCCGGCAGCCAGCGGTTTTCCTTGGCCGTGGTTTGCCCATAGGGGATTCCCTTGTAGGTGAAGACGCCGCCATCCAGAAAGCCGCGGACCTTCCCATATTGCGTGTTGGCGATGGCGCTGCGCGGCGTGGTGGAGTTCCCCGGCCCCTGGTGAGAGGCGGTCATCACGTCATCGGATGCATGGGCTTCCCGGGCTGAAGCCATGCCGAGGCCTGCCGCGACAGAAAGCAGCATCGCCTCACGCCGGTTGAAATTTAGTGGATATCGTCCTTGCGGCATTGTTTTCTCCTCCTGGGATGGTTCCGTGTAGCAGGCTGATCTCTTTGCGTTGCGCTGGCGTCTTTCGTTGCATTGTCAGCAGTCCGCGGCGAATCGTCCGATTACGCATATTGCCCTGCTCAATGTTCGCGCCGTAGTGCCTCCTGAATTGAAGCAGCTTAGACCGCCAACATAATAAATCGCTTTTCTTGGCTTTGTCGAATGAGACCTACGGCACGGTCGGCGGGCTTTCCGGAAACGACCTGCACCTGACGTCCCGTCCGCGCCTGTGGTAAAAAGGTGGGTTAGAACTCGGACCCGGCCGCCGGAGCTGCTCTTCCGGCCAATCAAGGTGTGCCGGCCGTTTGCGAGGTGCCGCGTGAAGAAGGTCCTCCTGCTGGCGCCATGTTGATTGGATGGCTGGTTCTGCCGCTTGGCGGCTTCGCGCAATCCGACTCGCCCGT
>CAVXOO010000163.1:0-13782 GCA_963762945.1 uncultured Acidobacteriaceae bacterium
GCCGGGATGCACGTATCCAGAGAAAAGCCTTTGCGGCGCGGCTATCGCGCTGAAGCTGGCGCAGGCGTTGCTGGAGCGGCGCGAGCCGGTGCGGATGCGCGACAAAACTCTGCCCAGCTTCCTCAAAATGGCGGCCATCGCCACCATTGCCGACGCGGTTCCGTTGCGCGGCGAGAACCGCACCATCGCCGCCATCGGCCTGCGCGAGCTGCGCCGTCCCATGGGCGCCGGCCTGCGCGCGCTCTTTGCCGCGGCAGCGCTCGATCCCGCCGCCAGGCAGCTTACCGGCTTCGATTCTGCTCTTGCTCTCGACGGCGATCTCGCTCGCCGCCGAAAACTATTCGCTCGGTTCCGACTCCATGCCGCACGACGGCGTTCCCAAAGGCGCGGTGACAAAATTCGTTCTCCCGCCGGGCAAGTTCTATCCCGGCACGCCCCACAACTGCGCCGTCTACGTCCCGGCGCAGTACGACGCCAGCAAACCCGCGCCGTTCATGATCTTTTTGGACGGCAGCCAGGCGCTCGGCGACGCGCTGCGCGTGCCCACCGTCCTCGACAACCTGATCGCCAAACACGACCTGCCGCCGATGATCGCCATCTTCATCGATCCGGGAATCCTGCCGGCGATTTCTGACACAGATCAAAATCGCTACAACCGCATCTACGAATACGATTCATTGACGCCGAGTTTCGCCGATTTCCTCCTCAACGAGCTGATTCCCGCGGTCGCGAAAAACTACAACCTGTCCAAGAATCCCGACGACCGCGGCCTCAGCGGCGTCAGCACCGGCGCGGTGGGCGCCTTCATGGCCGCGTGGAACCGGCCCGACCAGTTTCATCGCGTCCTATCCCTGATTGGCACCTACGTTTCGATGAAAGGCGCGGACACGCTCCCCGGCCTGATCCGCAAAACCGAGCCCAAGCCAATCCGCATCTTCATGCAGGACGGAACCGAGGATCACATCACAGCCGCCGAACCCTTCGGCACCCACTTCTCCGGAAGTTGGCCGGCCGCGAACCAGGCAATGTACCAAGCGCTCCAGTTTGCCGGCTACGACGTAAAACTTGAGATGGGCACAGGCGGCCACGACCTGAACCAGGGCGGCGCAATTCTCCCCGATGCGCTGCGCTGGCTGTGGCGCGGCTACCCTGAGCCAATCGTGGTCCACGAACCAGCGGCTGCGCGCGAGCCCGGATACGTCGCGTCGGATCGCGTCTTTTCGACGATCTACGTTGACAAGCCGTGGACCCAGATTGGCGGCGACTTTGGCCCCATCACGAGCCTGACCTCCGACGCACAAGCCAACTTGTATTTTGCTGATCCGAAGGCGGGATCGATCGACCGCGTCGATCCCGAAGGCAAAATCACGCAATTTGCAGAGCCGCCAAATGGCGGCTCCATTCCGAATGGCGCATCCATCCTCCGCATGGGCGCCCGCGACCGCCTCTACGCATACATTCCGGAAACTGAACTGGACAACCCTGATCGCGGCCAGATCGTTTCCTGGAGCACGGCGAACGGCACGGCCGGCGACAAGAGAGTCGTCGCCGGCGGATTTGACGGGATGGCCGAAATCAAAGGCCTCCCGATGAACATGACCGATTTCGCAGTAATGCAGAACGGGACAGTTTACGCCCTCTTCAACATGGACGTCGTGCGCATCGACCCCTTGGGCCAGATGAGTGCAGCACTGCAGTGGGCCAGCGTGGTGAATGAGATGGGCCCGCCCTCCCAAATCGCCCTTTCGCCCGATCAGTCCATGGTCGTCCTCGTCGATCAAGTCTCCCGCTACGGCTGGTCATTTCAGATTGCGGCTGACGGATCGCTCATCAACGGCGAGCCGTTTTACCGGCTGGAAATCCCGGAAGCAGTCGGCTCCCAGTCATTCCTTTACGAAAAGGGCAACGCGGCGGAAGACACGAACGGCCAAGTCTACTTCGCGACACCGCTCGGCATTCAGATCGCGATGCAGAACGGCCGCGTGATGCAAATCCTGAATCCGCCGATTCCCGGCGGAGGCCCGCTGACCGCCATCACCTTCGCCGCCAACGCCAGCGCAAGCTGGATCTACGTGGTTCAGGACGGAAAGCTTTTCCGCCGTCATGTGAAGGTCACAGGCGCAAAAGCGTGGACGCTAGTGAAACCGCCGAAACCGGCGCTATAAGACCGGGAACGAGGGACCAAGGGAACAAGCAAAAGCAACGGGCCGCCCTCAGGCGGCCCTCATACTAATCACTGACAACTGACCACTGACAACTGTCTTTTCACCACCGTCCCCACGCCCGCGTGAAGTAATCGGCCATCGTCATTCCCACCAGCACCAGGAACATGAACAGGCCCGCAGTCACAGTGAGCTTGGTGAGTTTGGTGCTGTATTTCACACCCATAAAGAACAGCACCACCAGCAGCATCTTCGCGGTGGCGATGGCCAGCGCGACCACCGGATTCCAGAACAATGTCAAGCCGGGAGCAATGTGCCATTCGCCAAGATCGATAAAAGAGGCTAACACCGTAAGCGCCGTGCCCACCAGCAGCGAGAGGAGAACCATCATGTAAGTCACAGGACTTACGATGTGGTGTTCCTGTTCGTGTTCTTGAACCTGTTCGCTCATCAAATTTCTCCTGCCGCCGATCTAACTCTGCTAACTCCGCTAACCCCGCTAGCGCCGCTAACTCCGCTGCCTCTCGTCAATGCCTGCTGATCAAATACAAAAGCGCAAAGAGATATATCCAGATGATATCGACAAAGTGCCAATACAACCCGAAGTTCTCCACAAACGTCACGTGTCCCGTGGTGTAAGCCCCGGCTTTGGCGCGAAAGATCATGAAAACCAGGATGCCGATGCCGATCACCATGTGCAGCGCGTGCATGCCGGTCATGGCGAAGTAAAGGAAGAAGTATTGTTCGGTCTTCTGCGCCATATCGGGCGCTAGCGGCTTGTCCTGGTATTCCTTATAGACTTCGGCGTCCGATTGGGGATCGACGAACGACTGCACGCTATAGCGTATGCCGGGGATATGATGCTTTTCCCACTTTTCGTGCCACTCAATACCCTTGATACCCAGGAACGTAAGTCCAAAGACGAGCGTGAGGCAAAGATAGACGAGCAGCGACTTCCTGCGCCGCACTTCGGCCGACCAGACGCTCATCGCCATGGTGAAACTGGAGGCGATCAGGACCGCCGTGTTGGCAGTCCCCCAAAAAATGCTCAACTGGTGCGAGCCGGCGACAAAGGCCGGGTAGTACCAGTTGCGCATGATCAGATAGGCGGTAAATAGGCCGCCAAAGAACATAACTTCCGTCAGCAGGAACAGCCACATGGCGAAGTTAGTGGCGTCAAACTGCTGCTCCACGCTCTCGAAGTGATGGCGCTGATAGGGCGGATGCTCTCCGTGAGCGCCGTCAACGGAGTTAGCGGAGTTAGAAAGCGCTTTGCCGCCCTCAGCGATTGCAGTGCTATCCGGCATTCGCCACCTCTTTCTCCTGCTGGCGGGCAAGATTCTGTTTTTCCAGCCACTCGTAGTCGTAGGCCTCGTGATCCATCACGGGAATCTCAGGGAAGTTCTCGGTCAAGGGCGGCGACTGAGTCTGCCATTCCAGGCCCGTGGCCTGCCAGGGATTGTCGCCCGCGACCGCGCCGTATTTAAGCGACCAGGTGAGATAGAGAATGGGCAGCAGATAGCCCACGCCAAGAATGGTTGCGCCCGCGGTAGAAAACACGTTCAGCGCCTGGAACTCCGGCGGGTAAGCGGCGTAACGTCTCGGCATGCCTAACATGCCGAGAATGAACTGCGGAAAGAAGGTGAAGTTGAAGCCTATAAATGTAACGATGGCAGCCAACTGCGATATCTTCTCCGGATACATGCGCCCCGTCCACTTAGGCCACCAGAAGTGAATGCCGGCGAGGAAAGCCATTAACATGCCGCCGACCATCACGAAGTGGAAGTGGGCCACGATGAAGTAAGTTTCCGTTAGGTGAATGTCCGTGCCCGTGGTGCCGAGAAAGACGCCCGTCAGTCCGCCGATGGTAAACAGGCCCATGAAGCCAAAGGCGTAGAGCATCGGCGTCTCAAAGGTGATGGAGCCCTTGTAGAGCGTAAAAGCCCAGTTGAAAATCTTGATGGCCGAAGGCACGGCGACCAGCATCGTCAGCAGCGAGAAGATCAGCGCCGCGTAATTCGAGATGCCCATGATGAACATATGGTGCGCCCAGACGAAGAAGCCAAAGACGGCGATAGCCACCGAAGAAAACGCGACGGCTGTATATCCAAATACGCGCTTGCGACTAAAGGTCGAAACCACTTCGCTGACCACGCCCATGCCAGGCAGAATCATGATGTAGACGGCCGGGTGCGAGTAGAACCAGAACAAGTGCTGGAACAAAAGCGGATCGCCGCCGTAAGCCGGATCGAAGACGCCGATGTGCACGGTGCGTTCGAGAACCACGAGCACCAGAGTAATGGCCAGCACCGGCGTGCCCAGCACCATCAGGATCGAGGCCGCGTAGTTCGACCACACGAAAAGCGGCAGCCGGAACCATGTCATACCCGGCGCGCGCATCTTATGGATGGTGACAATGAAGTTGAGGCCCGTAAAAATAGAACTGAAGCCGGCGACAAAGATCGCGAGACCCGTCGAGATTACGTGGGTGTTGAGATAGTGCGTCGAGAGCGGAGTGGTGAAGGTCCAGCCCGTATCCACACCGCCCGCGGCCATGGTGTAGATGGCCATGAAGCCGGCGATAACATAGAGATACCAACTAAGCAAATTGATTTTCGGCAGCGCCAGATCCTTGGCGCCGATCATCATGGGAATGAAAAAGTTTCCGATCGTCGCCGGCACGCTCGGCACCAGGAAGAAGAACACCATGATGACGCCGTGCATGGTGAAGACTTTGTTATAAGTGTCGGCGGCCATCAGTGAGGTCTGCGGAGTCAGCAGTTCCAGGCGGATAAGGCCCGCCAGCGCGCCGCCGATGAAGAAGAAAAACGTGATCGAGATCAGGTAGAGCGTGGCGATTCGCTTGTGATCGCTGGTCAGCAGCCAGCTCAGCAAGCCGTTTTCCTTGGTCAGGAAGTTCATCTTGGGAATCCTGGCCGTGGACTGATCGGGAAGACTGACGATCGTGGCAGCGCTCATGGCTTGACCTCCTTCTCGGCCGCCGGCGCTTGTGGCCCGGCCGCCGCTTTACCGCCCTCGCTGTCGGGCAGCAGGTCGGTGGTGTTGAGAGTTTGCTGGACGCGGTAATCGGAATCGAGATTCTTGATGTATTCCACCAGCGCGATCACGCCTTCTTCGCTGATCTGTCCCTGGTAAGTCGGCATGATAGGCGCGTAACCCTGCGTGATGTGCTGCGACGGATTCAGAATTGCGTCGCGCAAGTAAGCGTCGTCGGCGGTGATGGTCTGGCCATTGGATAGAGTCAAATGCGCATCGTAGACATTGGCCAGACTGGGGCCGCGCGCGTCGGGCCGCGCATTGTGGCAGGCAGCGCAACTAAGACTCGCAAACAGCCGCTCGCCATTCTGCGCCAGCGAATCGCCGCTCGTCGAACTGGCCAGCCACTTCTTGAAGTCGTCCGGCGTCATCACGACCACATCGCCGATCATCTGCGAGTGATTGGTGCCGCAATACTGCGTGCAGAAAAGGTGATAAGTTCCCGTCTGAGTGGCTTGGAACCATACCGTGGTGTAGCGGCCCGGAATGGCCTCGCGCTTAACGCGAAACGCGGGAATCGAAAAACTGTGGAAAACATCCTGCGAAATCAGCGTGATTTGAATAGGCCGGCCCACGGGAATGTGCAGGGAGTTAATCTCGTGCTGGCCTCCGGGATGCTCGGCCTTCCACATCCACTGCTTGCCCACCACGTAAATGTTCATGGCGTTGGCCGGCGGCGTGTAAATCCTGAAATAGAGCAACGCGCCCCATACGAACATCACCAGAAACAGCCCCAGCGGAATGATGGTCCACGTGGCTTCAAGAATTGTGGAGCCCTCAATCTGCACCGCCTTGGGATGCCGCTTCTTGCTGTACAGGATAGAGAAACTCACAATCAGCAGCACCACGATCGTCAATCCGATCAGGCTTACCAGGACCATGAAGAAAAATAGCGCGTCCGATTGCGGCGCGACCGTGGACGCCTCGGGCGGAAAGAGCGCGAAGTGCTCCAACCACTTGCGAAGGAATTGCCAAAGTACTGGGCTGATGTGATCCATTCCTTTATCCGTTCACCTTTTTTGCAGTTCCGTGCGGCGAATTGGGGCGAGCCCATTCGTTCGCGTGCTTGAAGTCGCGCCGAAACATCAGCAGCATGAAACCGCCAAGAAGTACGACGGTGACGAGACCTCCCAACTGAATCACGCGAGCAATGATGAAATCGTGCTTGTTGGCTGCGGGATTGTAGTGGTAGCAGTACGTGAGGATGTTATCGACCGGCGATCCGATCCGGTTCGATGACGCTTCATCGAGACCGAGAAGCAGATCCTTGGGCGAGTACTCAACGCCCATGTAGTACTGCGCCAGCTTGCCCTCGGGCGTCACAATCTGGATCGAACTCGCGTGCGCGTACTGTGTCAGATTCGAGCCCGGCACGGCGAGCTTCACGTACCGAAAACCAACCGCCTTGGTGAGCGCGTCGATGTTGGCCTGCGTGCCGGTCATAAAATGCCAGCCATCTGCCGTCTCGGGCCGTCCGTAGCGCTTCAGGTACGTGCGCTTCTTTGCCGCGGCCAGAGCCGTTGTCTCCGTGGGATCGATGCTTACAACAACGATGTTGAAGTCCTTACCCGGCGTGAAGCGCACCATCTGCAATGCGCTGGTGAGGCCGTTCAACTCCTCGGAGCAAAGCATCGGACACTGGTAGTAAACCAGCGCCAGAATCGCGGGCTTCTTGCCGAAGTAGCTGGCGAGCGGGACCATCTTACCAGTTTCATCGGTAAACGTGAGGCTTAGCGGCAACTGCGTGTTGAGGTGCTGGTCGATGCCCACACCGTTCAGGATCGAAGGCTGCTGATCGCCAACCTGGCCGGCCTGCTTGTCGCCATAGCTTGAGACCTGCGCGAAGCTGAGCGGTGCGGCAAGCGAGAGAAGCATGGCCGCGGAAATCAGCCCGCGCGCGCCTCGCGCGTTTCGTGTTTCGGTCTGCGTGGCTCACGATTCTCTCCTTTCTCCGGCCCTTCCGGCAGCTCACGGTTCGCAATTCTTAGTTCGCATCAGGAATGCTTTGTCATCCTGAGCGGAGTTTGCCGCGTCTTGTGCGGCAAACGGAGTCGAAGGATCTGCGGTTGTCTTTCACCAACTTCAAACTCACCACCACAGTTCGTTTACTTCTCGTTCCCTCAGTCCCTCAGTCCCTAAGCCCCCACTCCCTGCTCTCACTACTTCTGCTCTTCCTGCTCATAAGCGGTGCGCGCAAATCCATTAGTCAGCGGCACAGCGACCGCCGGCCTGCTGTCGCCGGTCATTAGCTCATGAGTCTGGGGCGCCTGAATCTCGACCGCGGGCGCCACCGGCAATCCGCGTTGCGCCATCAACTCCATCGCACGCTCAATGGGAATCCGCACCGTTCCCTTCGACGCATCGACCCACGTGTAGTTCTCGAGTAGCAGATCCTCGCGTGCATGCAGGTCGGCGATATCCTGATTGCCGTCGTCGATCTGCACCCGCGGCATGGGAAAACTCTGCGTAATCTCCGCCATCTTGTTCTGCAGCTCGGGGCTCGAGGGCATATTGCCGAGCTGCCGCACATCCACCGTTTTCGACCACTTGCTCGTGGGTCCGTCCTGCTTGTTCATGCGCGCGTTCAGCACCTTGCCGATGCCGTAGCAAAGCACCCCGGCCACCACCACAAAAATCGCCAGCGCGGTGATAAACACCACAATTCCCGTGACCCCGACGTCGCTCGACTCATAGCCCAGCGAGGCATCGACCTTCTCCGGGGCGACTTTGTCCCGATCCGGGTCTTCAAAAAGGTTATGCCCATGTTCGTTATGCTGTGACATGTTCGGGCTCCAGAATCTCCGCCAAATGCGGATCGTTCACCTGCACCAGCGGCCGACTCTTCAGACAGATGCAGAAGTAAGCCAGCCAGAAGCAAAACAGCGCGGCCGGCACGGCAATATACTCGAGAATTCCCCAACTGAAGTGAAGATTGCGCGCCGCGTCCTTGAAGTTCGGCTCAATGAGCCAAAACATATCGAAGGCGCGCGCAAAAACCATCCACTGGCACACGCGCACCAGGCGCTTCTTGTTGCGCTTCAGGTCGCGCGAGAGCAGCATCGAGAACGGAATCACCCAATGGAAGAGGAAGTCCAGCGTGATAATGACGCCCCAGCTTCCGCGAATCCGATCAAGGTACCAGTTGATCTCGCCCGGCAGATTGCCCGACCAGATGATCAGAAACTGGCCGAAGTTCAGATAGATATTCAGCATGACGAAGGCAAAAGCCAGCTTGCCCAGGTCGTGCTGTTCGGTCTGGCGCAGAATGGTCTTGAATGGCTCGGCCTTCGAAAGCGAAATCGCCACGATGATCGAGAACGCCAGAACCAGATACCCCTGGCCGACGAGAAACAACAATCCGTAGACCGAGGAGAACCACGTCACGTCCATCGACATCACCCAGTAGATGGCGCACGCCGTCATGGTGATGGAGTAGATAAGAATTCCCGGCCCGCTGATGTTCTCGAACTTCTTGATCCAGTAGGGTGTGCTTTCCGGCCGGTCGGCGTCGCGCTTGAGCGCCAGCGCATTGAGCCGCCACATATAGAAGAACCAGATGGCAAAACACAGCAGGCTGACCCAGACAAATGCCGCGGGGTTCAGCATCGGCCGCTTGAAGTCGATGCAGTGCGCCTGAATTTCCGTGAGGACGCCGTTCTTGAGCGCCGCCGCAGTGTCGCTCGCCGTGGTGTACTGCGCCCAAAGATAAAGCCGCTTTATGAAGATCGCAATCACGATCCAATAAACGAATGTCAGCGGCAGAGTGCGGCTCAAGGCTTCAAGCGGACGGCGCAACAACAGTCCCCACTTGCCGCCGGAGCAATACTGCACCATCAGCAGCGCCAATCCGCCAACCGCCAGGCCCCACGTCCACATGGTGCCGAGCGTCCAGGCGCGCAGCAAATGGTCCCAGCCCAGGCCATCCTGCGCCTGGCCCATATATCCCAGGATCACCGCGATCACGGCAAAGATCACTCCAGCCACGAGCGCGCGTGTCTGCCACCCATCGACAAAAGCCGGCGCGCCCAAATCTGCCGGAAGCTGCTTCGCCTGCGGATTGTGATTGCTATCCATTTACGTTCGTCCTGTTACCCAGTTCTTAGTTCTCAGTTCGCAGTACTTAGTTCTCAGTTCTTAGTTCGCGGTTCGCAGCTATTAGTTCCAAGTTCTCAGTTCGTATCAAAAATGCTCTGTCATCCTGAACGGAGTCCGCCGCGGCGGACGGAGTCGAAAGCCTGCCCTGAGCGGAGATCGCGGAGCGATCGCAGTCGAATGGGGATCTGCGGTTGTCTTTCGCCAACTTCACATTCACCACCGCATCCCCCTTGCTCCGTGCCTCTCGGGTCACTGGTCCATAGGTCCCTCGGCCCCTGTTCTTAGCGCCTGCCTTCTTGTTCCCTTGTTCCCTCGTTCCCTTGTTCCCTGCTTTTCGGAATCGAAATCTTCGGGTCCGCCGGATAAGCCGGCGCCAACCCCGGCGTTCCCTGGCTGGCGATCGGCTTCGCAGCCTCGACCGCCGTCGCCGGCCTCGGCCAGGCCTCTGCGTACTCCGGATGCCCCTCTGCCGCTGCGACCTCCTTGAGGCTCCTGATCTGGACGCCCGCCGGCACATCCTTCACCGTTGCCGCCTCGCTGAGTTGCAGTGCGCGGATGTAGGCCGCGACGGCCCAACGATCCGAAGGCGTCAACTGCGACGAGTAATCTGGCATGGCGCCGTAGCCGTGCGTCATCACGTAAAAATAATGAGACAGCGGCTGCGACAACCTGACCTGGTCGTGAAAATTCGCCGCCGGCTTGAAGCCGCGTTGCACAATCTCGCCCAGCCCGTTGCCTACGCGCGAGTGGCATGGTGTGCAGTAAATGTTGAAGCGCTCCTGGCCGCGCTCGAGCACTTCCATCGTCAGCGGAATCTCGCTGGGCAACGCGTCCAGCTCCTGCCGGTAGCCATTCGGTCCCTGCACCACGCCGGTATAAAAATAGCTGTCTTCGCGGAGCTGGCCGCGCGCCACGGTGTCGAGCACCTGCGGACGCGCTCCGCGATGATCGGCAAAGAAACTCGTTCCGCGCTGCGGCTGCATCTTCGGCTGGTCCTGCATGTCCTGCCGGCATCCGGCGACGAAAAAAAGCGCAGCGAGTCCAGTTAGACCAACAGTGCGCCGAAGTCGCAGGCACCTTTTATCAAGGCTCAACCTCAGAGCCTCTTGAAAAAATCCCCAATGGGAGCACGAAGTGTCAGGGCACGACTTTAGTCGTGCCGCAAATCGCCTCCCAAAAATTCTGGGCTTTAGCCCCTGCGACGATGCCCCCACCCGAAGAAGGCTCCCCTCAGGAACAAGACCGCCGTCAGAAAACAAGCGCATAAACGGGTTCAGACGGAAGAGTTGCATTAGTAATCAACCTCCGTCACTGTGAGTGGTTTAAAGCCCTCCAGATAAGCCCTGGTTTTCGCCCCGTCGAACTTGGGATCGAGCGCCTCAAGACACAGGAAAAACTTATCGGTCGTCGCCCCATCGCGGAAGTTGGGCGCGTTGAACAGCGGATGATAGAGCGCCGGCAATCCGTTCAGCGCCAACATGCCAAAGGCCGCTGAAAGTCCGGCAAAAAGAATCGTCCACTCGTAAGCGGGCACAATGAACGCCGGCCACGAATACATCGGGCGTCCCGCGATGTTCAGCGGATACGCCAGCACCGAAACCCAAACTTCCAGCAAAAACATCGCCGCGCCGCCCATCAGGCCACCGATCAGCGTCAAAAGCGCCACCTTGTTGCGATGGAATCCGATGGCTTCGGCGGCTTCTTCCACGGGATACGGCGTATAGCAGTCCATGCGCCGCCAGCCATCCTGGCGCGCCTGCCGCGCGGCCCTCACCAGATCGCCCGGCGTCTCGAATTCGGCCAGCAGGCCGTAAGTTCCTTCGCGTGCAGGCATATCAGTCACCCGCCTCCACAGCTGCCTTGGGCTTGATCTTGGCCCCGGGCAGCAACATGCGAATCTCGTTCATCGGAATCATGGGCAGGAAGCGCACAAACAACAGGAACATGAAGGTGAAGAATCCCAGCGTGCCCACAAAAGTCATGTAGTCCCACTTGGTCGCGCGATAAGTTCCCCACGCCGAGGGCAGAAAGTCGCGGGTAAGGCTCGTAACCACGATGACGAAGCGCTCGAACCACATGCCCGTGTTCACCACGATGGAGATGAAGAACATGAACGCAATGTTGGTGCGCAATTTGCGCGACCACAACGTGGTCAGCGGAATCGCCAGGTTGCAGGTGATCAGAACCCAGTACGACCAGCCCATGGGTCCGAAGGCGCGATTCCAGAAACAGAACGCTTCCCAATGATCGGCCGAGTACCAGGCCATGAAGGCTTCCATCGCGTAGCCGTAGGCGACGATGAAGCCGGTCACCAGCATCACCTTGCCCATGTTGTCGATATGCCGCTCCGTCACCAGCGACTCGAGGTGGTAGAACTTACGCAGCGGAATCGCCAGTGTAAGCACCATGGCAAAGCCTGAGTAAATAGCGCCGGCCACAAAGTATGGCGGGAATATTGTCGTGTGCCATCCAGGCAAAACCGCCACCGCAAAATCGAAACTGATGACCGTATGCACCGAGAGCACCAGCGGCGTGGCCAGGCCCGCGAGCAGCAGTGAGGCCGTCTCGTAGCGCATCCAATGACGCGCCGAGCCACGCCAGCCCACGCTCAGGAGCCCGTAAAAATACTGCGCGAATTTGTTTTGCGCCCGGTCGCGAAACGTGCCAAAGTCGGGCACCATGCCTATGTACCAGAAGACCACCGAGATCGTCGCGTAAGTCGAAACCGCGAACACGTCCCACATCAGCGGCGAGCGGAACTGCGGCCACACCGTCATGGTGTAAGGCAGCGGCAGCATCCAGTAAGCCAGCCAGGGACGGCCGGTGTGGATCAGCGGAAACATGCCGGCGCACATCACTGCGAAGATCGTCATGGCCTCGGCAAAGCGGCTGATAGCGTTGCGCCAGCCCTGCTTGAAGAGCAGCAGAATCGCCGAGATCAGCGTGCCCGCGTGGCCGATGCCGATCCACCACACGAAGTTAATAATCGCGAAGCCCCACGCCACCGGCTGCGTAATGGCCCAGATGCCCGTGCCCTTGAGGAAGAGCCAGGTAACCGCCACCATCAGCATGGTCGCGCCGCCGCCCGCCACCGTGAACAGCGCAAACCACCCCATGGGCGTATGCGGCGTGAGCACAATGCGCACGATCTTCTCGGTGATCGACCGGAAGCTCTGCCCCGGCGCGATCACGCGATACTCGCCCGTCGCGGGATCGACCCATTGGTCAGCGGGTTTTATTTCTTTCGTCGCCATATTCGCAGTTCACAGTTCGAAGTTCGCAGTTTACAGTTCTCAGTTCGTAGTTAACACTCGCACTTCACACTCACACTTCGCACTCACACTTCGCATCCAAAACGCCTTGTCATCCTGAGCGGAGGTCGCCCGGGCGACCGAAGTCGAAGGATCTGCGGTTGCTTTTCACCAACTTCACTCCAACCTCCACGTTCCCTCAGTCCCTTAGTCCCTACGTCCCCGTTCTTTCCACCGGCGTTTCTTCCAAATCCGGATTCAAATTCAACACTTCCGCAACATAAGTCGTCCGTGGCCGCGTATTAATGTCGGCGATAACTTGATAACTGCGCTGCTGCGCCCTCAACTTAGTAACTTGGCTATCCTTGTCGTTCTTGTTGCCGAAGGTAATCGCGCCGGCGGGGCAAGCCTGCTGGCACGCGGTCACAATCTCCCCATCGCGAATATTGCGATTCTCCTTATCGGCATCGATCTTGGCTGCGGAAATGCGCTGGATACAGTAGCTGCACTTCTCCATCACGCCACGCGAGCGCACGCTCACGTCGGGGTTGCGCATCAATTTCAAACTTTCAGTTTCGTAATCCGAGTAAAGCAGGAAGTTAAAGCGCCGCACCTTATAGGGGCAGTTATTCGAGCAATAGCGCGTGCCTACGCAGCGGTTGTAGACCATGGTGTTCAGGCCTTCCGGCGTGTGCACGGTCGCGCCCACCGGGCAAACCTGCTCGCAGGGCGCGTTCTCGCAATGCTGGCAGGCCATGGGCTGGAAGTGCGCGCGCGGCGCTGCCAGGTCGCCTTCAAAATAAGTGTCGATGCGCAGCCACTGCATGTTGCGCCCAATCCTCACCTGCTGCTTGCCCACCACAGCAATATTGTTCTCGGCATAACAGCTCACGATGCATGCATTGCAGCCCGTGCAACTGTTCATGTCGATCGACATGGCCCACGCATTGGCCTCGTTGTACTCCCAGTTGGGAAAGAGCGAGGTGTCGTTCGTCGGCGTTTCGCGGCCCTCACCCTCGTGCGCAAAGTTCGGGTTGGCCTTGAACTCATCGAGCGTCGCGTAGCGGATAATTCCGCGCTCGCCGATTGCTTCGTCGGCTTCGAGCGAGTTATTGTTCTGGCCCTTGGGCTGCCCGAATGCCTCGCCGCGATGATCCTGGTAGTGGCTCTTGGTGATCGCAATGCCCCACTTGCCTTCGATCTTGCGCACCGCGCCC
>CAVXOO010000164.1:0-11405 GCA_963762945.1 uncultured Acidobacteriaceae bacterium
GGCTCGCCATCTGCATTGCGGACGTGGCCGGAAAAGGCGTATCCGCGGCGCTGCTGATGGCCAACGTGCAGGCGGCGGTTCGGGCCTTTGCCGGCAGCTCCAGTGGCCCGGCGGAGATGTGCCGCAGGGTCAATGCCTTGCTGCACGAGAATATGGCGACAGGGAAGTTCGTCACGTTTCTCTACGGCATTCTCGACGCGGAGAAGCGGACCTTCCAGTACTCGAACGCTGGGCATCTTCCGCCGATTGTCTTTTCCGATGGCGATGCAAAGACGCGCGACGGCGGAGGGGCGGTGCTGGGCGTCTTTCCGTCGTGGAACTATGAGGACATGACGATCGAGCTCAAGGCGGGCGACCGCCTGCTGCTTTTCACCGACGGGATTACCGAAGCTGCGGACTCGAGCGACCAGGAGTTCGGAGAGACGGGGATTGCGGATTTCGTGCGGGCCAACAGCACGCTGTCCGCCAGGGAAATGAACGGCAGGCTGCTGAAGCGCGTAACCGAGTTCTGCCAGGCGCAGTTCCACGATGACGCGACGGTGCTGGTGATTGCGGCGGAGTGAGCGAGGTGCGGGACTAGGGACCATTGATCCGGCCCGCAAATTTGGATGATGGGTGGGATATCGCAAGCCTCAACCCGCCTCCTTCAACTCAGCCGGGACGCCCCATCCATTCCGCGTTTTGTGCGGAATGGGGGGATAGCAAGAAACTATTTACGGGCCGGATCAATAAGGGACTTTGTGACCCCTGGACCGGGGTGTTGCGTTTCGATGCACCCCGCGCTTGCCAGCCGATGGCGAACCATGACAACCTTTTAGCAGGTGCGCAACTTCCCCACCTGAAGGAGTACTTGAACCCCGATGCCTATCCAAACCACTGAGAAGATCTGGCACAACGGCAACCTGATTCCGTGGCAGCAGGCCAACATCCACGTGATGAGCCACGTGATCCACTACGGATCGAGCGTCTTCGAGGGAATCCGCTGCTACGGGCAACCGCACGGGTCGGCGGTTTTCCGCCTGCCGGAGCACATGCAGCGGCTGCTCGACTCGGCCAAAATTTATCGCATGGACGTTCCGTTCACGCTCGAGGAGCTTTCGCAGGGCGTGGTGGATTTGATTGAAGCCAACGGCGTGGCGCCCTGCTACATCCGGCCCATCGTTCTGCGCGGCTACGGAGAGATTGGCGTGAGCCCGAAAGGCACGCCGATCGAGGTCTATATTGCGAACTTTCCCTGGGGCAAATACATCGCCGGGCACGGCGGCGCGGATGTCTGCGTCTCCAGTTGGAACCGGCTGGCCCCCAACACCATGCCGTCGCTGGCCAAGGCGGGCGCGAATTACATGAATTCGCAGCTGATCCACATGGAAGCCGAAGTGAACGGCTACCAGGAAGGGATTGCGCTGGACGTGAACGGGCTGGTGAGCGAGGGATCGGGCGAGAATATTTTTGTGGTCCGCAACGGCGTGCTGTTTACGCCGCCGCTGGCCAATTCCGCGCTCTCCGGCATCACGCGCGACAGTGTGCTAACCATTGCGCGGCACCTGGGACTGGTAGTGCACGAGCAGTCGATCCCGCGCGAATTGCTCTACATCGCCGACGAGGTCTTCTTTACCGGCACGGCTGCCGAGGTTTCGCCCATCCGGTCCATCGATCGCGTCACGATTGGCGATGGCAAGCCCGGCGAGATCACCAAAAAGATCGCCGATGAGTTCTTCGCCATTGTCAATGGACTGAAGCCCGACCGGTTTGGCTGGCTAACGCCCGTGAAGGTTGAAGCGAGCGAAGCGGTGACAGCGTAAAAGCAGCTTCTAGCCGCTGGCTTCTTGCTACTAGCTTGGAACAAAGGCCCTCCGGTGAGAGCCGGAGGGCCTTCTTGTATCTGAGCGTAGCTGACGGTAGTGGGTTAGTTCAATTTCTCGCGGAAGGGCACCGCTTCAGTGCTAGCCCAAAAGCCGCATCGTGAGCACGAAGTGTCAGGGCACGACTTTACAGCTTGGTGAAAAAGTCCCAAGAGAGTCACTGTTTCTCCACAGGGAGTTGTTTTAAAAAGTTGATATGCGCGGAGACGACAAGCAGCAGTCAGCGATGTTCAGCTACGTGACGATGGAGCAGCGGATCCCGGCCGATCACCCCATGCGGCGGATACGTGCGATGGCGGACCGTGCGCTGGCGAAGATGGACGCGGTGTTTGCGGAGCTTTATTCCGGGACGGGCCGTCCGTCGATCGCGCCGGAGCGTCTTTTGCGGGCGCAGTTGCTGATGGTGCTTTACTCGATCCGTTCGGAGCGTCAGCTGATGGAACAGATCTGCTTCAACCTTCTCTATCGCTGGTTCGTGGGCCTGGAGATGGACGATGCGGTGTGGGACGTGAAGGTGTTCAGCAAGAATCGGGAGCGCCTGATCGCCGGGGAGGCAAGCCGGCAGCTTTTGCTGGCGGTGGTGGGAGAGGCGCAGGCGCATCAGTTGTTGAGCGAGGAGCACTTCACAGTGGATGGCACGCTGTTGCAAGCCTGGGCCAGCCGGCGCAGCTTTCGTGAGAAGCCCGATCCGCCGGATCGTGGCACGGGAGCGCGGGGCCGCAAGCTGTTGCGCGACACGCACGAGTCGACCACGGACCCGGAGGCGCGGCTGTATCGCAAGAGCAGTTCGGGCGCGGTGGTGCCAAGCTATCTGGGCCACGTGGTGACGGAGAACCGCAATGGGCTTGTGGTGGCGGCCATGGCCACGGAGGCGGGCAACGCGGCCGAGCGGCATGCGGCGCTGGAGTTGCTCAAACGGATCAAGCGCGGGAAGCGGATCACGCTGGGGGCCGACAAGAGCTATCAGGAGAAGAGCTTCGTGGCCGGGCTGCGCAGCCTTGAGGTAAGGCCGCACGTGGCCGAGTACGCGCCCAACCCGAAGTGGCCAAGTTGGTTGACACCGAGCGAGCGCAGCGACCCGGGTCTGGCCGTGAGTCAAAAGAAACGCAAACTGGTAGAGAAGGTGTTTGGCTGGATCAAGCAGGACCGGTTGCGGCAGACCAAGCTGCGCGGACTGAAGCGAGTGGACTGGTCATTTCAGTTGGCCGCAGCCGCGCACAACCTGCTGCGCCTCAGCAAGCTGATCCCGATTCAAGTCCAGGCTTGAGCGGGGAGAAGTGTCTCTGCGGGCCTAAAAAACCGCCGGCAGAGACAAACCACAACCCCAAAACCCGACCATCCGGCGGTCAAAATCGACAGCAAGGAAACAACAACAGCAAAAACAAAGAGTTTTTCACCAAGCTGTGAAGTCGTGCCCTTTCGCGAAACCATTTATGAAACGTGCTTTAGAACTTTTGGTGAAGCACTTGAGCGTACCAGAGCACGGGCGCGGCGAGCAGCAGAGCGTCAATGCGGTCAAGCACGCCGCCGTGGCCAGGTAGCAGGTCGCCGGAGTCCTTGACTCCTGCGGAACGCTTGAGGGCGGACTCGGCAAGATCGCCCACTTGTCCTGCGACATTGACTACAGCGGCCAGCAGCAGCCAGTACCAGAGCTCATCGGGATAGGAAAGAATGGCGGCTGGGCAGGCGCGCTCGAGCCAGCTTAGAAGCGCCGAGTCCTGCGGAGACTGCTGCAGAGTCGCCAACCACAGCAGCGCGGCGGCGACGAGCATGCTGCCGACGACGGAAGCGATTGCGCCTTCCCAGCTTTTGCCGGGGCTGAGCGTGGGCGCCATTTTGTGACGGCCCCAGGCGCGGCCCACGTAGTAAGCCGAAGTGTCTCCGGCCCAGACCACCAAAAACAAAAACACAATGATGGAGGACGAGCCGTAGGGCGGCTCGCGCAATGCGGGCACGGCCAGCAGTGTAAGCCCGGCGTAGAGCAGGCAGAAGATCGACGCCGAGGCATTGGCGATGACATCCTCCACCGGCTTGAAGAACGTGCAGTAGACCAGCAGCGCGAGGCCCAGAATGCCGAAGATGGCCAGGAGGTGATCGGAGTCAGACCAGGCGAAGTTGGCGGCAAAGAGGGCAAGAATGGCGACGAGCGTGGCGACGCGCGGCGGATTGGCTCCGCAGCGCGTGGTGAGGTTGAGATATTCCCAGCCGGCCAGCGCCGCGACGGCAGCCACGGCGAGCGAGAACAGCCATTGCCATTGGGCCGGGAGAAGAACCAGAAGCAGGACCAGCGGAATCAGAATAAGAGCTGTAAGGACACGTTTCATTCAGGGATGAGAATACACTGCCGGGGCGGTGTGGGCACCGGCGAGGGGAGACCTGAAGCCTCTGCCGAGCCCTTGGTCGTGCCAGTTAGCTCGCGGCGACCTTCATCGGCTCGGAGTCCTCTTCCGTTTCGCCGCAGGCTTCGCCGATGCCGCCGTAGCGGCGCTCGCGGCGCTGGAAGTCGGCGATGGCTTCGAGGAGATGAATGCCGCGGAAATCGGGCCAGAAGCGCTCGGTAACGAAGATCTCGGTGTAAGCGATCTGCCAAAGCAGGAAATTCGAAACGCGCAGCTCGCCGGAGGTGCGGATGAGCAGGTCGGGGTCGGGCATGTGCGCCGTATAGAGATGGCGGTGAATGTCTTCCTCTGTGATTTGCTCGGGGTTGAGGTGCTTGTGCTTCACCTCTTCGGCGAGCTTGCGGAAGGCGTCCACCAGCTCAGAACGTGCGCCGTAGTTGAGGGCCAGGGTGAGCGTGGTGCCGGTGTTATGCGACGTGACTTCTTCGGCCGCGCGCATGCGCTCCTGCACGTCGGGCGGCAGGTCGTTGGTGCGGCCGATATAGCGGAGACGGATGTTGTTCCTCATCATGCGCTCGATATTGTCGTCGAGGTAGGTCTTGAGGAGGCGCATGAGGAAGCTAACCTCGGCGCGGGGACGGCGCAGACTGTTTTCGAGGGAAAAAGCGTAAAGCGTTAACCACGGCAGGCCGATGCGGGCTGCGGTCTCGGTGACGAATTGCACGGTTTTTGCGCCTTGCTGGTGGCCGAGGAAGCGCTTGAGCGAGCGGTGGCCGGCCCAGCGGCCATTGCCGTCCATGATGATGGCCACGTGCTGCGGCAGGCGCTCCGGCTTGAGCGCCGCATAGATGGCGCGTTCCTCCGCAGTAAGCTCATCGATTCGCATAGCGAGTTTGCGCGTCGTAGGGGAGTGGGTCGCGGCAGACGGAGAAAAAGGCTCGCCTTTGGATGGCATTTGCGGTTTCCACGCGGACGCCGATGTGCGTCCCGAAGTGACGCCTGCGGAGTTCAGGCGCGATGCAGAGATGAAACCGGCCAGCGCATGAACGAGTCTCCAGCCGGAACCTCATTAAGGCGCGGCCGAATCCGAGGAGCCACAACCTTGACCGTAGCACAAGCGCGTACCTGCTGCAATGAAGGAAGACAGGGAACAAGGGACCGAGAAAGCAGGGAGTAGCCAATAGGGAATAGGGAGTAGAAAAGCAGGGAACAGGCATCAGACGAGGCAAAAGCTCGCTGTTGCCTCGGTCCCTTGCTCCCTGTATTTACGCGGTGCGGCGTCGTCCCATGGCCGCGTCGCGCACTGCGCCGAGCAGCAGCGTGCGGTGCAGTGAGTCCAAGTGCGGCAATAGCGGCGCAATCTCGGCCAGGAAAGGATCGCCGAGGATGGCGGCAACTTCCTCCTCGCGGCAGCTGCGGGCATCGCGGACAAGCCTGCGCACTTCGACGCCGAGGGCCGTGGCGAGCCGCTCGAGCGAACCGAGCGTGGGAATCGCCTTGCCGTTCTCGATCTTCGAAATATAGGTGCGCGGCACCTGCATCCGGGCGGCCAGTTGGCGCTGGCTCAGATGGCGTGCATGGCGCATCTCGCGCACCTGCGTTGCCACCTGCAAATCTCTGTCGTCGCTGTTGGACGCGGGATAGCTGGTCACCAGCTGGGGCATTAATTGTTCGGGTTCCTCGGAGTCGAGGGGCTTGTGACACCTTCTGCAGAGGGAATTGCTGGTCCGATACTGCATCAACCTGCAGTACTCGCACCGCACAACCTCGCGTGTTTCCACGCAAATCAACGATGTACCCATTGGCCTTTTACGGAGCGCCAGAGCAAGCGTCCCGGCAGCGCGACTTTTGCACTGCGAATGGTGCTACTGTCAACGAAACGAACCATAATTGTCAAGTGAAAACTAATGGACAAGCCAAGCAAACCGGGGGCATTCCCAGCAAATCCCGGCGATGCGCGAACCACAATCGTTAATAGGAGACGACAATGACGAAGCCGGCACGTGGACGCGAAGAGGCCTGGAGCCTGCTGACAGAGTGGACCCAAAGCGAGAGTCTGCGCAAACATGCGCTGGCCGTGGAGGCCTGCGTGGAGGCCTGCGGCGAGCGGGAAGCCGAGCGACTGGGCCTGACCGGCGAGGATCGCGGTGCGCTGCTCGAACTCTACTCGACGACGGCTCTGCTACACGACTTCGACTACGAGCGCCATCCCACGGCGGAGGAACATCCTTTTGTGGGCGTCCGCGAATTGGAGCGGCTGGGCTGGCCCGAGGAGATGCGGACGGCGATTCTGGGCCACGCGCAGTACTCGGGCGTCGCGCGGGTCTCGCATCTGGCCAAAGCGCTCTTTGCCTGCGACGAGCTGGCGGGATTCCTGACTGCCTGCGCCCTCGTCAAGCCTTCGAAGTCGATCGCCGATGTGGAGATTGCCGGCGTGAAAAAGAAGATGAAGGACAAGGCCTTTGCGCGCGGCGTGCATCGCGAGGACATTGTGCAGGGAGCGACGGAGCTGGGCGTGGAGTTGGACGCGCACATTGGATTTTGCATTGAGGCGATGAAGGGGCGGGCGGGGGAGCTGGGGCTGTGAGGAAAACAGCTAGTAGCTACTAGCTGCTAGCTTCGGGGCGCTCCGGGAGTGACCGGCGGGGCGAGGGGCTGCCGATTCAGGAGACTTTCCCAATCAAGCCGTCCCTAGTGGAGGTGCGTCCAGATGCGCGCGATGATGAGGGCCGCAACCGCGAGTGTGATCAGCGTGATTCTTACTGCGGCTCTGATCCGAGTACGAAGCAAATCCCGATTGTAGAAGTGATCGGCATCAGCGGGATCGTAGCGGATGGTGAGAGACTCTCCGTCGACAAATTGATAGAGCGGGCTTTCGTCGTCCACCGAGAAGCTTGAGTAATGTTTTTCGTCTTGCGCATCCACCCAAGTGAGCAGATCGCCGGCGTCATATGTGGCGATTTGTCCATATCGGGTTGTGGTAATTGTTTTACGGACTTCCGATGACTCCATCTTCGCTTCGGTCTCGACCCATTTGTCGTAGCCGCGCAGACGCTCCCAGATTTCGATCAGCATGACGGTTTCCATTTTCTCACGGTGGCAGCAGCGGTGTGCTTGCAAAAGTCAGGGTGCGCGCGCGGCCGGGAAACCTTTTCAGAATGAGCAGATGGTTTTGATTTGTGGTCCGTTTTTGACGGTTCCATTTCTGAATTAAGTCCCGATTTGTAACTCCAATCTCACCAAAGAACAGTTCATCACCGCGATGCAGCCCGGCTTCGGCGCAGACTGGGCCCAACTCTTGTCAGTTGAGGGCCCATGATCTCGCTCATGCTGGAAAGCACGCAGCCGGCCGCCGACGGCACGGGAATGCCTGCCGGCTTGCTCTTACCCTTTCACCTCGCCGCGGAATTCGAGCGACGCCAGGTGGCTGCGCTCATGGAGGCGAGGAGCCGACAGAGGCGCAGGGAACGGAGGGTGAAGTTCTGGAAACGTCTGGCCACTTTCTGGCCGATCGCGCTGGGCCTGGCCTTGGGGGTTCGCGCGCCGTTGCTGCACGATCTTGCCGACGGCTACGCGTCCTGGGGCGCTGTGCTTCTCTTTCCCCTCCCGGCTTTAGCGGCGCAACGCGATACGCTTTGGAGCCATGCCGCAACGCAAACGCTCTGCCAGGTCATGCTCTACGTGCAGCTTCCTCTGGATGGCCTGCTGGCGGCAATTTTCCTAAGGCAGCGCGTTCATTGGGTGAACGTGTGCGTGCAGGTTGCTTTACTCCATGGGTTTGTGCTGCTGTTCCTGGGGCCGGCTACTGGGTGGGCCGGCCAATACCTGACGGAATTGCGTGCTTTATTAGAGAGTCATAGTTTTGGGCCCCGATTGTAGCGATACATCCAGCACTGCAGAGTGCCGCCGCCACTGAGTTCCACCGATTGCCGCACGCGCACGAACTCGCTGGTCTCGAGAGCATTGGGGTCGTAGCCTTCGTACTCGTCGAGCTGGCGCAGAAGGGTCGTGTCGGCGGGCAACTCCAGGACCGCGCCGGGAATTCTGCTTTTTGATTCGGGATCGGGCACTGCGCCGGGGTAGCCGCCGAGATCAATGAGTTCGCCATAGACAAAGCCCCGGCCGATGGGCAGCAGCTTTGCCACCGCCTCCGCGATTTCGCGAGGCGCGAAGCCCGGCTGGAAAGTTCCGTAGGCGAAGAGATGATCGCTCATGAGAATGGTCCATGGCGGTGAGTTGGGGTTGGTTGAAGAGCAACCGCAGATCCTTCGACTCCCTCCGCTTCGCTTCGGTCGCTCAGGATGACAGGGCGTTTCTCAGCGAACTTAGACAAAGAATGCCGAAAGAGCGAGGCGCTGTCTTCTATTCCCTGGTCACTAATCCCTAATCCCTGTCTTTCGCAGTTCGGCGACAATCTCCGCGGCTGCCACGCGCGCCTTGGCCTCCTGGTCGGGAGGGAAGCTGATGGCGCCCACGCGGGCGTGCCCGCCGCCGCCATAGCGCTCGCAAATCTCGGCCAGGTTGACCATCTTTGCGGGATCGGTTTTGGTCCACGGGTTCGATCCCACAGCCACCTTGGTGCGGAAGCTCGACTTGGAGAGGCCGATGGAGTAGGTGGCATGCGGAAACAGGTAGTAGGGGATGAACTTGTTGAAGCCTTCGAGCGGGTGGTCGGTGATGTCGAAGAAGATGGTGCCGTCGCGCTCTTCGGCGCGGCTGCGAATGAGTTCGAGGGCCTCGCGGTGGCGCTCGAGCAGCGGCGGCAAGAGCGGCGCGACAAACGGCTGCTCCAAAATCGAGGCGAGCGGCATCTCGGTGAGCAGCGGAATCAGGCGGGGAATGAACACGGGATCCTGTGTGGACTCGATGATGAGCGTCAGCTTCATGGCGGGCGCCGCCATCTCCACGGCCGCTTCGGGGCTCTCGTACTTTGCGCCATCCACAATGTTGGCCCAATGGATCAGGTCGGCCACGGGCGCGGTCGAGAAGCCGAAGCGTGAGGACGCGATATGCGCGATAAAACTTGTGCAGGAGATGTAGTGGGGATCGAAGAACTTGTGCAACGCGCAGTCCGGGTCGCGCTGGCAGGCGAGGAAATGCTCGTGATCCTGAGGGGTGAGGAACGCCGACTGGTGGTGATCGAACCACCATGTGATGCGCGGCGAGGCCGAGTACTTGAAATCGACGATCGCGTTCTCATCGCCCGTGAACTCGCTCTCGTCGAAGAGAGCCCCGGCGCGGTGCACCAGCCCGTGGTAGTCGTAGGCGGCGCCGTGCGCGATCGACTCGCGGTGAAAGCGCGTGAAGAGCGAGGCCGAGCAAGCTCCGTCAAAGCACTTGTCGTGATAGAAGACACGAACCTGCAAAACCTGGGCTCCTCCTGGGCAGAAAAAGTCAAAAAAACCGGAACTGTTAAGCATCAAGGGAGCGGCCGGTTGTGTCAAGGGCAGAACTGGGACTCCGGGACTTCGGGGCTTCGGGACTCCGCAGTCCCGGAGTCCCGGTCGCGCTTTGGTTCCCGCTCTCCCGCAGTGGCCTTAGTCACACCTGGCATGGCGGCAGATCGTTTACCCTCAAATGGACCCACTCGCATGACCACGGCCGCCGCGCACGCCCGCTATCCGCTCACACAGGGTGTCAACCCTTGGTTGGTCACGCTTTCGGTGATGCTGCCCACCTTTATGGAGGTGTTGGACACTGCGATCGCCTCTGTGGCGCTGCCCTATATCGCCGGATCGCTTTCGGCTTCGAACTCCGAGGCCACTTGGGTGCTCACCAGCTACCTGGTGGCGAATGCGGTGATTCTGCCGGCGTCGAACTGGTTCGCGCGGCGCTTTGGGCGCAAGCGCTTCCTGCTGACCTGCGTGATTCTCTTCACTGTCGCATCGTTCTTCTGCGGCGCAGCACCGTCGCTGGCCGTGATTCTAGTGGCGCGGATTTTGCAGGGCGCGGGCGGCGGGGCATTGCAGCCGCTCTCGCAATCGATCCTGCTCGAGAGTTTTCCTATCGAGAAACGCTCCATGTCCATGGCCGCTTACGGCCTGGGAATTGTGGTGGCGCCGGTGCTTGGTCCCACGCTCGGAGGCTGGCTGACCGATACCTGGAGTTGGCGCTACGCTTTTTACATCAACATTCCGGTCGGCATTCTGGCCGTGTTCATGATCAGCCGCTTCGTGCACGATCCGCCCTACATCAAGAACGCCAAGGTGGGCGCCTTCGACAACATCGGCTTCGGCTTGCTGGTGGTGTGGACCGGCTGCCTGCAGATCGTGCTCGACAAGGGGCAGGAGGACGATTGGTTCAGCGCGGTGTGGGTGCGTTGGGCCGTGGCCGCTCTGGTGGTCGCGCTCATTGGGTGGATATGGCATTCCTGGGCTCATCCGAAGGGCCTGGTGGATCTGCACATCCTCAAAGACCGCAACTTCCGCACCGGCTGCTTCATGATCGCGCTGCTGGGCATGTGCATTTACATCACCATTGCCATTCTGCCGCTCTACTACCAGGAGATTCTCGGCTACACGGCGTTTACCGCCGGGCTGGTGGTGGGCCCGCGCGGCATCGGCTCGTTCATCGGCTCGCCGATGGTGGGATTTCTGGGTTCGCGCATCGACAACCGCAAGCTGCTTTGCGCCGGATTTCTGGGATTTGCCGTGTGCTCGTTCATCTTCGGCACGGTCAATCTATCTATCGGCCCCTACACGCTGCTGATTCCCATCACGCTGACGGGATTCGCGCTGAGCTTCGTCTTTGTTCCGCTGGCCACGATGGCCACGCGCACCATTCCCAGACAGGAGATGGGCAACGCCACCGGCCTCTTCAACATGCTGCGCAACATCGGCGGGTCGGTTGGAATTGCGATGGCGACGACGGCCATCATTCGCCGCGCCGATCTGCACCAGACACATCTCAGCGCCAACCTGCCGCCTTCAAGCGCCGTGCTGCAGCAGAAATCGACGATGATCGCGCATTATCTGGGCCACCAGATAGGCCCGGCGAGCGCGCGGCCCGGTTCCTTCGGCATCATCTACCGCCTCATGGAGCAGCAAGCAGCCATGCTTGCCTATGTCGACGTCTTCCGCTGGACCGCGGTGCTGGCGCTGATTTGCGCTTGCGCTGCGTGGCTGTTCAAAAAGCCGGCGGAGCATGTTACCCCGCCGGAGGGGATGCACTGAGCGGTCTTAGACCGTGGACAGACTACAGTTCA
>CAVXOO010000165.1:0-7241 GCA_963762945.1 uncultured Acidobacteriaceae bacterium
TCCTGACGGCCGCAACTTGTACGTGGCGCGTTCCGGGCCTGCCGGCCATATCGGCGTCTTTAATCTAGACACCCTCGCACAGGTCGGCGACCTTCCGGGCGTGAGCGGGCACGGCGCGGCAGTGGACACAGCCACGGGCCATGGATTCGCAACCTCGAATCCGGTAACGATGTTCGATGCAAAGACCTTCGCCATTCTCAAGAAGATCGACGTCCAGGGCAAACCAGATGGCTACCTGAATGACCCCTATAATCACCACTTCTACATCCTCAGCCATTCAGCGCCCAACATCACCGTGCTCGACGACAAGGATGGTTCGATTCTCGGCACTATCGACCTCGGCGGAGCGCCGGAGCAGTCTGCATCGGACGGCCATGGCAAAATCTACGTCAACCTTGAGGACAAGGACGCGATCGCGGTTGTCGATGCGGACACGATGAAGATGGTGGGCCGCTACGATCTTTCAAGCCGCGGCGGTGGATGCGCCGGCCTGGCGCTCGATTCGAAGAACGGCATCCTGTTTGCCGCGTGCCGCGACAAGAACAACATGATTATTCTGTCGGCGGCCGACGGACATATCATTACCGACCTGCCGATCGGCGTGGGCTGCGACGGCGCAACCTTCAATCCGGACACCATGGAAGTCTTCAGCTCGCAGGGCGATGGAACGCTGACGGTGATCAAGGAGAATTCGCCCACGAGTTTCGCCGTCGAGCAAACTGTGTTTACTCCGCAGCGCGCCAAAACCATCACGCTCGACCCGAAAACCGGCAACCTGTTTCTGATCACGGCAGAGTATGGGCCAACGCCGCCGGCGTCCGCTCCACCACCGGCGGCAGCACCGGCCGCCCCGCCGGCAGGGGCAGCACCGCCCGCATTCATGCGCGGGCCTCGTCCACCCATGATTCCGCATTCGTTCCAAATTCTCGTGGTGGGGCAATAACGATTTGTGGCGCAGCTTCGCCCAGATCGTTTTCCGTTTTCCGGCGTACTGATGGAAGCTGCGCCACTGAAATCCTATTCGCTCTTTGTCGGATCCCATCCGCCCAAAACAAAAGCCGGATTGCTGTAGTTCGCAATCGTCTCGGCGTCCTTTTCCATCGTGAGTTGCTTGCTTACCGGATGGCGATGAGAGATGTCGATCGGATTGCCATCGAGATCGGTGCTCTCGAATTCCCACAGGTGAAGATGCGAAGTGTCGTCGTCGATGGGACCCCAACCGGAATCCGGGATGCCCTTCAAGCGGCAGTGAATCAGCACCGCCTCGGCATAGGGATAATTCAGACCGTGATTATTGGGCAGCCGGGCGATGACTGCCGAGGGCCGCGGCAGCGTCAACGCGGCATTTTGCGTCGGCGGCAGAGGGCGGTCGCGCGCAATGAACGTGCAGTTCAGGAAAACATTGCCGTGGTTGGCATCGGTGTTGCGAATCCACATAAACGGGCCAATAGATTCGAGCACGCAGTGGTTGAAAAATGCCGGCCCCACGCCCAGGATGGTGTCGCCGTCGCCGATGATGGTGCTGTCTGTAAAGTAGACCGAGCCGCGCGTATTGAGCGCATCGCCTGAGCCCTTGATGGTCACATGGCTCACAAAATTCCGCGAGCCCGAGATGAGCAAACCTTCGGCCTGTCCGTAGTAATAGTTGCTCACCGATAAATTGATCAGCTGGATTCCCGTTGAATCGTATGCGGAGAAGGCGCAACGCCGCGAGGGCCCGGGCATGGGCGGATTGAAGGCGCTGTTGTTGCCATAGCCGATCTGCACCTTCTCGCGATCCTCGCCCTGAAAGGTGAGATTCGATTTGTTCTGGAAGAAAACGATCTCTTCGTAGACGCCATTTTTAATAAAGATCGTGATGCGCTTCTCAGGATTCGCGGGCACGAACTCCGTGGCTCCCTCGACGGTGTTGAAGTCGCCACTGCCGTCGGCCGCGACCACAAGCCGCGTCGCAGTTGAGGAGGGCGGCGCAGCCTTGGTCTTGAAGGTCCATTTGTTTTTTGCCGAGAAGCCGCCGAAATCGCCATTCGCGGGGTTCAACACGCCGGGATCGATCTCGACTACGTAGGTGTGGTGATACGCAAGCACGTTGTTATGCAGATAAATCGTGGCCACATTGCCATGCACGATGATTGGATAAAAGTGAAAATCGGGCAGCCCGCCGATGGTTGTCAGTTGATATTTGTCGAGATCGGCGGGCGCGGTGCGCACTGCGGGAGTGGTAGTGGTCGGCGTTGCCGGCGTCGAGTCGATGGCCCGGGCCGGCGGCGAAGTGACGCGGTGCGTCGGGTCGGGACCGGCAGGGATGCTGAGGTCGAGCGTATCCACCAGACGATGGTCTTTGGCGTCGTAGACGCGCACCTTGCCGGAGTTGCCAATCGCAGGCGCACTCAGAAACGTGAGCACCAGATGGCTGTCGGGATTCACGTTGACGGCCCTGTTCGCTGGAAAGCGCGTGACCGGCGAGCCTTGCGCCGCCACGCGGCCGCACAAAGGTAGAGAAACAAGCAGAAAAGCAAAAAGCCATCGCGCGCAACGCACTCTCATCGCACAAACCTCCGGCAGGTCCGCATCTTCACGGCCACTATATAGATTCCCTCATAGACCGGGCAACGGCGGGCTGCGAGCAAGCTGCCGAATGTTGCGCGAAGAACTTTTGTGAACGCTACCGTTGATGCCTGGGATCAGCGCCGGCCTGCTTCACTTCGCGAAGTGACTCAGTAGAGCCTCCGCCTGCACCAGGTCTTCTTCCGTATCCACGCCGATCGTGTCGCGCGGCGCCTCGGCCACATAAATCGCGATGCCGTTTTCGAGCAAGCGCAACTGCTCCAGGCGCTCCAGTTTTTCGAGCGGCGAAGGCGGCAACGCGGCAAAACGCTCGAGCGCGGACTTGCGGTAAGCGTAGATGCCGAGATGCTTGCGATATCCGGTGAATCCAACCCGATCCCGATCGAATGGAATCGTCGCGCGCGAAAAATAGAGGGCGCGTCCGTCGAGAGCCATAACAACCTTGACGGCATTAGGATTCGCAAACTCCTCAGACGGACAGCGCACGGAAAGCGTGCTCACTTCCACTTCGGGCCGATCAAAGAGCGCGAGTAGAGGCGGGAAAAACTCCGCTGTCAGCGTGGGCTCGTCGCCCTGGATGTTGACGTAGATGTCGGCGTCAATCTGGCGGGCCGCTTCCCTCACCCGGTCGCTGCCGCTGGCGCAGTCGGGCGAAGTCATGACAACGGGAATTTTCCGCACGCGGCAAATCTCCGCGACCTCTTCGGCATCGGTGGCGACGACCACGGGATCCATGAGGCCGCTCGCGCTCGCGGCGCGCCACACCCACTCCACCATGGGCCGGCCGGTAATCAAGCGCAGCACTTTGCGCGCCATCCGCGTGGACTGGAGCCGGGCAGGAATAATGGCTGCGATGCGTTTGGAACTCATGCAGTCGAGTGTACATGGCGCCAAGCGGCGACGGTCATACAGCGAGCGCAGCCAGGGCGCTCCTGGCCTGGTCCAGGCTTTGTGCGGCAGATTCGGGATCGCCGCTTTGATGTTCCGCGCAGATGAACTCAATACGCGTCAGTCCGATCACGCCGAGAATCTTGCGCAGATAGGGTTCCTGCTGATCGAAGTCGTGGAACGGCGTGCCCGCCGGATACGAGCCGCCGCGCGCCGAGAAGACGTAAACGCGTTTGCCCGGCGGCACCAGCGGCGTCACGCCTTGCGGGGTAAAAGCAAAGGTGCGCCCTTCGCGGACGATCAGATCGATCCACGCCTTGAGCGAGGCGGGAATGGAGAGGTTCCACATGGGCGCGCCGAGAACCACCACGTCGGCCGCGAGCAACTCATCCACCAGCCGATCGGAAAAGGCAAGGGCCGCTTTTTGCGGGGCAGTCAGATTCGCGGACGGCGTAAAGAACGCGCCGATGGTGGCTTCATCGAGGTAGGGAAAGCCTTCGAGCGTAGCGTTGTGGTGAATAATCGTGCCGCCGGGGTTTTGCTGTTTCCACTTCTCAACAAAGACCCCGGAGAGAAAACTTGAAACCGAGGCGGCGCGCGGGCTGGAGTCGATATGGAGCAAGGAGGGCATGGAGAATCTCGCACGGTAGAAAGATGCTGCAAGAATTGTCTCAGGATGAGCCGGGAGGATGCTGTTACTTCAGATTGCGGTGCAATTTGAGGTCCACATGGCAGGACGTGCCGCGCAAATGAGCGTAGAGTTGGAGGGATGACTGAAACTACGACACGAACAATCCTATCGCCCACAAAGCGGTCCGCGAATTGGCGATGCTCCGATTGTGCGTGGTCGCAACCATTCGTGCAGCGGCTTGAATTGACACCGGACGTGCCAACGAAAGCAACAGAGGACGCGTTCAATCGGCACAAATGCAATGAGCATCGCCGCCCCAAGTGGATAAAATAAGCGTTTGGCCCGCCACAATGACTTTGCAGCGGCGAATGAAATGCGCAACCATGCTATACTGTGTTTGCGCTCAGTGATTTGGTCGTGAGCGGCGCTTTGCCCTCTGAAGGCAACTCTGCCTTGCACAGATTTCCCCAAGCCCCTACAGCGTAGCCCTTGAGTTTTCTCCGGCAGCTCGCGATCTGGCCTCGACAAAGGACCAGCGTCATCGAGCAACTTTGTCTTCCAAGTTGGTGGACAAGTTTGCCGGGATCGCGCAGAAGACAGCGCGGCACAAGGGAGCCGATCGGCAATGTGCCGATGGGCGATTCGTTTAGCGTGGGTCGGTTCCGGGCCGCGGGCATTTTTTGAATTCCTGCCGCCAGTCTTAGGGACGTTTCAGGTTCTTCCTTACGCGAATTTTGATGAAGGCACGCAACCGTTGATGCGGATGCGCGCCTCTTGTGTCCGGCTCCGTCTGCAGGCCCCTATGAAATCTTGGGCTCCCGGAGCTCAAAGGAATATCTTCCATTTTGACCACTCAGTTTTCACAGTTTTCACTCTCCCCCGCCTTGATGGCCCGGATCGACGCCAACCAATTCACAATCCCCACGCCGGTGCAGGCCGCTGCCATTCCTCCCGCGCTCGAAGGCCGCGATGTGCTGGCCACGGCGCAGACCGGAACCGGCAAAACCCTCAGCTTCCTGATTCCGATCATCGAAATGCTGCAGAAGCCGGAATCGCAAAAAATGGAAGGCCTTGGAGCGCAGGCGCTCATCGTTCTTCCCACGCGCGAGCTGGCTATGCAGGTCGAGCAGGCTTTCAACGCCGTCCGGCCCAGCCCCGTGTATTCGGTGGCGCTGGTAGTGGGCGGCATGAACGAGCGTCCGCAGATTGAAGCTCTTCGCCGCGGCGTCCGTATCGTTGTCGCCACGCCGGGCCGCCTCGAGGACTACATCAAGCGCCGCCTTGTTCGCCTCGACCGGATAAAGATCCTGGTGCTCGATGAGGTCGATCGCATGCTCGATATGGGCTTCGAACCGGCCATTCGCCGCATTGCATCCACGATTCCTGCCGAGCGCCAGACCCTGTGCTATTCGGCCACGCTGGAGGGCCAGGTGAAGGACGTGGCGCGCAACTATCTCCGCAACCCCGTGCGTATCGAGATCGGCTCCACGATGAAGCCGGCCGAGAACGTCGAGCTGCGCGCCTTCAGCGTGGATCAAGACAAAAAGCAGGAGCTTCTGGAGCATCTGCTCGGCGCTGAGAAGGGCAGCTTCCTCGTTTTTGTCCGCACCAAGCATGGCGCCGATCGGGTGGCGCGGCGGCTGGCTCGCTCCGGCCATGCGGCCGTCCAGATCCATGGCGACCGTTCGCAAGCGCAACGAAACTCAGCTCTGCGCAGCTTCTCGGAGGGCCGGCACCGCGTGCTTGTAGCCACCGACGTGGCCGCCCGCGGCATCGATGTGGCCAATGTCGCACACGTGGTCAACTACGATCTGCCCAAGGTTGCGGAGGATTTTGTGCATCGCGTGGGCCGCACCGGCCGCGCCTCGGCCCGGGGAATCGCTTCAACCTTTGCCGGACCGGCCGAACGCAACGACCTGCACAAGATCGAACGCGCACTCTCCATTAAGATGACGCACTACAGGGTGCGCGGCGTGGATGCAGACAGAGCGCACAAGAACGCGGCATAGACCGTACTTCAGGCTGGTCCGTGCAAAATATTGAGCGCCTTGGCGGCGATCCGAAAGGGCCGCCTGCCAGGCTCGCTCGATCTCCGGCCCTGAATCAGAAACCGGCCAACTGGAAATCGCCGCATGATTCAAGCCGGTCACGCGGCCGCAACTCGTCCCGCGATCGGCGTATTTCAGAAACCTGCCTGATGCCGAATCCATCTTTCCAATTGTGCGGTGGGAGGCAGCAGCAAATCCATTTTTATGAAACAATCCAAAGATGCTCCAATTTCCTAAAATCATTCAGGGCGGCATGGGAGTAGGCGTTTCCAATTGGCGCCTCGCGAATGCAGTCTCCCGCCTCGGCCAGCTCGGTGTCGTTTCCGGCACCGCCCTCGACTCCGTTTTTGTGCGCCGGCTTGTCGATGGCGACATTGGCGGACACATGCGCCGGGGATTGGATGCATTTCCGTTTCCCGAGATGGCGCGGCGCATCTGGCAGGAGTACTTCGTGGCGGACGGTAAGCCGGATGGCAGCCCGTACCCCGCGATTCCGATGCACAAGCACATTGAGCCCCGCAAAATTGTCGAGCTAAGTATCGTTGCAAATTTTGTCGAGGTCTTTCTCGCGCGAGAAGGCCACAAAAATCCCGTCGGCATCAATTTTCTTGAAAAAGTGCAACTGCCTCACCTCTCCTCCATCTACGGAGCCATGCTGGCGGGCGTGGGATACGTATTGATGGGCGCGGGCATCCCGCTGCATATTCCCGGCGTTCTTGACGCCTATGCCGCGCAGCGGCCCGCCGAGTACAAGCTTTCGGTGACGGGATTGGCCTCGGACAGAGACGTGCAAATGCACTTCGATCCGGCTGACTTTGCGGAAGGCCCATTGCCCGAACTCACGCGGCCAAGGTTTCTGGCCATCGTTTCTTCCAACACGCTGGCAGCCACCATGCTTCGCCGCGCCAACGGCCGCGTCAACGGCCTGGTCATCGAAAGCCCCGAAGCCGGCGGCCACAATGCGCCGCCGCGCGGAAAACTTCAGCTCACCGCCGCTGGCGAGCCGGTTTACGGCGAGCGCGATCGAGTGAATCTGGCCGATCTGCGCGCCCTCGGCGTTCCGTTCTGGCTTGCCGGCCAACAGGGCAGCGCTTGCAAACTACGCG
>CAVXOO010000166.1:0-6901 GCA_963762945.1 uncultured Acidobacteriaceae bacterium
TTGGGAAGCTGACGTTCTGCCATTGAACTACTCCCGCCCTGTTTGAAGCCATCACCTACACTGGGAACCGCGATTGAGCATCCCGCTTACTCTTCATCCGCCAGAGTCCTCAAGCCATGCCATCCGGAATTCAGGATTGAAACCGCACAACGAAAACCTGATGAAAAGCAAGCATGGATGGACTAACCATTCCCAATGCCAACCTGAAAAAGTATACCAAGGTTCCGCGAAGGCGGCGTGGAAACTCTAGCCCTCCAGCGCAACAAGGGGCCATGGTCGTCCTCGCACGGCTGCGCGTTCCGGCAAATCTCAAAACGCGTTCACGGCATTGAAGAACTCCGTTTCATCCATGTATCCAATGCCGCACCAGTAGACCGGCCAGTTCGTACCGTTGATGGGATTGAGCCCATTGTTGCCGGAGTAGAATGCGCCCTGATATTGCGTCTTTACCGCGTTCGATGAGAGCATCGCGGGAAACAGTTCCGGGAGTGAAGTAGCGAGTGGACCTTCGACTTCATAAGCTTGTGAGAACTTGTAATAGTCGCTGAACGCGGCAGGTGCGATTGCGAGGTTGTAGTTCACAGCGGAATAGTCGATTGGGGCGAGGCTCATACCGTCCAACGTGAAGATCTTGTAGGCGGGGTTATTGCCAAAGTACGGACTGATGCCCGCGGTAATTGCCAGTGCATTGCCCGGCGACATCAGCCGGAATTCGTCCATGTGCGTATGACCGGCAAGAGACATGGAAATCACGCCGGGATACTTTTTAATGATGCCCATGAACTGATCCTGATTGGTGTCCACCCACATCATCGTTGCTGCCGTGATTTGGCCATTGGCATTGACCGTCTGGGCGGTTGTGCCCTCAACCGCGCCGGGAGGCGCATGCATCAGCAGCCACACCTTCTTGCCCGCCGTACTCGCTTTGGCAAGCTGGGTATCAAACCACGCAAACTGATCGTTAATCATGTTCGTAATTACAGGAACACCGGGGGAAAGCGCGAAGGTGTTCAGTGAGACGATCATAAGATTTGCTCCCGCCAGCTCAACCGAATAATATCCGCCGCTGGTGAGAGTGCTTATAACATCCTGCTCATTCCCCGCGCCATTTAATGCCAGCGTATATAACTGATGCGCGTTATTGGTAAGAAACGTGCTATCTGGCCCTTCGTCGGTATAGGAATCGCAGTTGCCCAGCGTAAAGTAGACGGGCGTCGAACCCATGGCCGTCCTGATCTGCTGCAAAACATATGTGAGCGTCTTGTTCGACAAACGCATCCGCATCGGCACCTGTCTTGTTCACCGTATAGGCCAAGTAAAGAAGATTCATGCCGTGTCCAAGAAAGTCTCCTGTAAACAGGACCGCCGGACTGGACCCAAGGTTCTGCTTGATGCTCGCGAGCGCCAGGCCAAGCAACGTGTAGTTAGTGTCGGTCATAGCGACGGACGGCGCGCTATTCCCCGCACCAGCGAGGATTGCCGGCCATGCGGAGGCGTCCGCCGCATCGAGTTGCGCCACCAGAGTTTTATTTGCCGCCGTTGTTAGAGGATTCGGACTTGCGCTGCCTGACTGAAACGGATCAATAAACGGCTGGAAATGCACATCGGAGAAAACCGGCACCGAGAAGTCCTCCGCTCCGGTACTCCCGCCGCATCCGCCGAGGAGGCCGGCGCTTGCCAGGCTTGCTATCTCAAGAAACGTACGGCGTGATAGTTGTGTCATTCGAATTTCTCCTTCTCTTGAATACCTCTGCTGCTCCACATCGCGTTGATACCGTCAGAATTGAGGCGCCGTTGCTGGCAGATTGCCGGAGTCAATGCCCTCGCAAAGTGAGTTGTCTGCCGTCAGGTTGCCGTTTCCATCAATTGTCACCGTCCAAATGGAGTCGTAATCATAGTTATCCCAGGCAGGAGGCGGGGAGTTGCTAACACTGCTGTAGCCTGCGAGCAACTTACTCAGTATCTGGGGGATGTTAGTGTGTTCCCATGCCACAAGGATGGTCTGATTGCTGAACTGGCCGTTTTGGAAGAAATAGTCGCTGGCCTCCTGGGGCCCGTTCGTGTCGGTCAGAAGGAAGCTCGACACCAGTGAGTAAGGCAGGTTCTTGGCGATGGCATAAGGTTCGGCGGTCAAGGCGAGTGTGTTATGCGAAAACGAAGTTGGTCCTGACGCGGTGAGACCAGCGTTGGGGGTTACCTGAGCCGGATCCAGTGAGTACACATGGCTGGGCTGAAGCTTTCCTTCAAGAGCCACGGAGATCGCGTTCCCAAGATCGAGAGCCCTCCATTGGCCCGCCGCAACATAATTCCCGTTGGAGAAGACAATCGACGGATGCGCATTTGCATGCCGGATAAAGTACAGGGTTTCATTCTTGTTGATGGTGGAAGGCGGTCCCGTCGCGCTCAGCGCAAACGTCGAGAATTGGCATGGAGAAGGTGCTACCGGCCCTGAGTTAAGTGCCGGGTAGGTGTTTGACGGCTTCAGATCACTGTTATAGGTGGTCAGGCTCGCGTTTCCCGAGGGCGTGATCGAAACGGCGTAAATGGTATTGGGGCCTTGATACGTAGACGGAACCGACAGGCTCGACGGTTCGAGTGTATTGACTATCTCCAGCAGGCTCTCAGTGGTCTCCCACGGGGCGGAGAAAACATAATATCCAGGCGCCTTGGCATTTACAATGGTTGACAGCAATTTGTCGTTGTCGCTGCCAGCATCGTTGAAATCGATGCCCTGGCAGGCAGGGCAGGGGTATAACGACGAAGGCGCGATGACAATGCCAGGTTGCGATCCAGGGAAGTAAGACGTGTTGATGGGAAAACTGTTGCCGGTGGCTGACCCCATATCCGGGTAGGGACTCATCATAGTGAACTGATTTATAAGTGCAAATTGCTGCACGGTCTCAAGCGCCGACATATCGGGGTAATTGCCGGCGGTTTGCAGGTGCGTCATTGGCTCCAGCGCATAGATGGCGGTTACATTGTTGTATCCCAGGACGTTCTGTTGCAGGTAAGGAGCCAGCAGGAGGGTCCGCTGCAACCCCTGAGCGGTTAGGTTTGCCGTGTCGGCATGGATGTCGCCGGTGCCCTGATAGAGCAGATCGTCGCTCACCACGAAGATCAGATTGACATTGCCCGCGGTGAGCGGAGCGGGAGCTGGCGCCGGTGGCGTATTAGGCTGCGGCGGAGTATTGCTCTGCGACCCGCCACATCCCCATAGGAATGGAAACGCTGCCGCGAGCAAAAGTGCAAGATAACAGCCCGGATTCCTATTGCTCGTGTTCATTGCCTCTCCCCCGCCTTCCCCGCGAATACATTGCAGACCGTCCCTGCATTCGCTCCCTAAAATTGCGGAGCAAATGGTGGGATCGCTGTCGAGCTGATTCCCTCGCACGTTGCGTTATCTACCTTCAGGTTGCCGGCCGAATCAAGCGTGACTGTCCAGATCGAGTCGTAGTCGCCAGCTGCCCAGTCGGCCACCGTCTGGCTGCTGCCGTAGCTCTTCAAGAGCGCGTTGACCAGCGGCGCGAAGTGTTCATGTTCCCACGCTAGAAGCACCTTATGACTGGAAAACTGGGGATCGTCAAAGAAGAAGTCGATGGTATTCGCAGTCACCGTGGATGTGTCGTCGAGTTCGAAGTTCGACACCAGATGATAGGGGAGGTTATTGGCAATGGCATAAGGTTCGACAGTCAACGCTGGCCGCACATAAGACCATCCGGAATTCCCAACTGGGGTAATCTGCGCAGGATCGATGGAATAGACCTGATCGGGACTGATTTTGCTGCGCAGAGCATTGGGCAGATCGAGCGCCCGCCATTGCCCCGCAGCCACGTAATTGCCGTCTTCCCATGCCAGCGTGGGATGAGCCTCCGCATGACGCATCAGATAGACAGTCTCGTTTGTATTGGTCACCGGGGGATTGGACGAAGGCGCGGAGATATTGAATTGGGGCGTCTGACATGGAGCGCTTGCCAGCGCCGGAGGCGGCAATACCGGATAACTCGGCGGCGGTTGCAGGTTACTGTTATACGCCGTCAGATTCGCCGTGCCGGAGGGAGTTATAGAAATCGGCGTAGACAAAGTTAGGCCCCTGATAACTGGAGGGAAGAGTCAGCCCGTAGGAGTTTGCGCTGTTGACCGCGGCCAGCAGATTCTGAGTAGTCTCCCAGGGCGCGGAGAAAACGTAATAGCCGGGATCTCCGTAGTCGATGACCGTCGTGATCAAGGATTCGTTGTCGCTGTTCTGATCAGCGTAATCAATCCCCTGGCAGCTGACACAAGGGATGAGCGGAGCGGCAACATCTGGAACTGTTTGCCCCTGGGCATAGCCGTCATTGATCGGGAAGCTATTAGCTGCCACGAGAACAGGGCCCGCGGGAGATTCGTCGAGCGTAGCCACATTGAGCATGGCGAACTGCTGAACGGTCTCGAGCGCCACCACATCCGGATAATTGTCGGCCGTCTGCAGATGGGTCATGGGTTCGAGCGCATAAATCGCAGTAACATTCTGATTCCCGAGAACCGTCTGCTGGAGATAGGACCCCATCATGAGAGCGCGTCCGAGCCCCTGACCGGTGAGATTTGCCGTAACAGGATTGATGTCGCCGCTCTGGTTGTTATTCAGGTCCTCACTGACCACGAAGATCAGATTGATGTTGCCGGAGGCAAGTGGGGCGGGGCGTGGTACATCTGGACTGGAAGGAGCGCCGCCGCATCCCGCAATCGGCACGAGCGCAAGCACCAGGAGCAGCAAGCAATAGCCAGCAGTCTTCAAATGGGGCCCCTTATTGATAACTGCACCAATATGGCGCAGCAACTCTCACTCGAGTCTGTCATCGGCGCATGCGGCTCGTGCATTAGTTGCCGCTGGCCTGTTTTCGTGCGTGAAACCTGAATTGTGTTCGATGGACCGCAGAAGGCTTCCACTCCTCCTTGGAATTCCCGAAATGACAATCTGTCCCATCTCTTCATCCCGGCGCAAGAAAGATATGCGCTTCCTCTAAGAATCGAGATCGCCCGGTGGGATTCTGACACTGCAGCCGTTTTAGCTCAGTCGAAGATTGGGCGGCTCGGCGAGATCTCGGGCGATAAGCGAAAGGTTGGGCTCCATGCGGTCGATGGGTTGGATTGGGTCATGTTTGGTATTCCTGTCGGTTCTTCTTAGCGGGTGCGGGCAAAATGGCGGATCGGCTCCTGCCGCAATCAATTACGCAACTGCAACTGCGGTGTTCACCAGAGGCGTGGCCATCACGCCGGATACCCCGACAATCACGGGAGGCACGGCGACTTCATATAGCGTGAGCCCGTTTCTTCCCGCGGGATTGATCCTGAACGGCAACACCGGAATCGTCAGTGGAACGCCTACGGCAGTGGCGGCCCAGGCCAGCTATACAGTGACCGCTACCGGCTCGGGAGGCAACGCAACCACTACGCTGACCATTACAGTGAATGACCAGCCGCCTTCGACGTTCAGTTACGCCGCGGGCACGGCAGCCTACACTGTGAATGCGCCGGTCACGCCCAATGACCCAACCAACATGAGCGGCACGGTGACTTCCTTCAGCGTGAGTCCGGCGCTTCCGACGGGCCTGAGCTTGAGCACGGCCACCGGGGTCATCAGCGGAATTCCCACAGCGGTCGCGTCCCAAACTAAATACACGGTAACGGCGACCAACTCCGGGGGCAATGCGACCGCGGTGGTGTATATCGCGGTCAATCCCGCGACGCCCGCGCCTTTGGCGGCGCCAGCGGGGCTGGCTTACCAGTTCGGCAATGCCACCTACACAGTGGGCGTGGCGATTCCCGCCAACGTGCCAACCAGCACGGGCGGGGCGCCGCTTCCATATACAGACCCGGGCGGGAATCCAATCCCGGCTTACAGCGTCTCACCCGCGCTCCCCCAGGGGTTGCGCATTGACGGTGCCGCTCTCACTTTTGGCGATCTTCCCACGGGGATGATCATCGGAACGCCCACGGCTGCGTCGTCAACGTATACATACACGGTGACGGCCAACAACCCGGCAGGATTCACAACCGTGCAACTGACCATCGAAGTGCTTGCGGCCGACGTGGCGCCGGCAGGACTTGCCTATAGCACGCCCGCGCCCGTCTATGCCGCAGGAACGGCGATCGCGTCGGACAATCCAATCGTCAGCCCTCTGGGAGGAGTTCCAACCAATTACAGCGTCTTCCCCGACGTCGGCCAGATTGGACTGGCACTGGATTCGTCCAGCGGCAAGCTGAGCGGAACCCCGGCGGCTCTGTCCTCGACCACTGCGCCGCCGCTCACGACGACTTACACCGTCACGGCCTCTAACTCCGGCGGCACGGTTACTGCGCCCCTGACCATTACCATCTACAACACGCATCAGTCCGTGCCCAACATGGCCCAGACCATCGATCCGCTGGCAGCTCCCGGCTCCAGTTTTCAATTTCTCGACACTGGCATGGTGGTTTCCGACACTTACAACCCTCAAGTAGCTCCCGTGGAATGGATGGCAGGGCAGGCTGTAAGCACAGCCGTGAATCCGAACCTGAATCTTCTGGCCGTGCTGACAAGCGGATACAACCGCGTCTTTCACGAAGCTTTCCCATTTTTCGACCCGCTCTATTCGAGTGAGTACGTCTTTCTTTACGACATAAGCACGGGCACACCGGTATTCAAGCAGGCCATTCCCATTCCCAACGCGTATCATGGGCTGGCCTGGGATCCGGTTCAGGGCAACAACGCACTCTACGTCTCCGGCGGCATGGGCGATGCGCCCTTCGGCACCGACCCCGTTCCCTACACGGTCAACGGCGTTGCGGCCACCAATAACGGCGATAACGTCCACATCATTACCCTGCAGTCGAACGGACTCTGGGCGCCAGCCGCGGAGCTGGAATCAGGCCGGCGATTGGT